>JACNFI010000310.1 GCA_014384665.1 Candidatus Cloacimonadota bacterium | reverse complement strand
TCGCCCGGCAGGGAACAGATTTTATTACTATACCTGGATTTGGTTACAAACAACAAAAATTTTTTAAAATCAGGGCTAAAGATTACAACGACAATTACTCAGAACTTTCTAATGAGGTTTCTGCAATGACCCCACCTGCATTAATTTCTGATTTTGAAGCAATTGGCAAAGATGCTCAAACAACCTTGCAATGGATAGTTCAAATACAAGAGGGTAACCAGGGATTTGTTGTGTATAGAATGGGTGAAGTTGGTTTTTTTGAAGCTATTGATAGTTGGGAGACGAATCCGGACCTGGCTGGTTCACCATTACCTGATGTGCATTACATCTTTGATGACTTTGATGTCACCAATGGTGAATATTATTATTACAAAATTGCAGCAGTCAATACACAAGGAATAGAGTTTATGTATAATATTCAAGTAGGTTGCTCACCTCGCCCTATTTACAATCTGTTTGTCTCCAATTTTTTAGGTGATATTACTGACTCAGTTGCTTTCTCAGCAAATCCTTATGCTTCTGACTATTATGATAATAACTATGACCTCTATAAATCCGATTCAATTCCATCAGAATATATTTATGCGGCTTTTTATGAACAAGGCTGGGGACCGGAAGGTGCCTATTTATCACAAGAAACACATGGATATTATGAACCTATAATTGATTTCAAATTATGGAAACTGCGAGTTAAAACCAATCAATTTAATCAACCAATTAAGATTTTTGTTTCTTCCAATTTTCCTGCTAATTTTGAAAATCTATATTTAGAGAATTACCAAACAGGCCAAATAGTTGACCTTGCTGATTCAAATATGACATTTACAACCTCAAACTCAGATTATCTTGATTTTACTCTTTACTGGGGATATTTTGAACCTCAAATCAGTTTTGTATCTGCTGACAATAGAATCTATCAAGCTGGTGATACACTAAGCATTAGTTGGAGCACTGATTTTAACATTTTGATAGAGCATTTTGACATTTCACTTCAAAATAATACGGATAGTTTATTTGTAGCAAGAAATTTAAGCAATACAACAACAAGTTATTACTGGGATATACCTGACAGCATAACCTTTCATAATGCAAATGTTATATTAGATGCATATCTTAGAAATTTTGAAATCATTAGAGTGTGTTCTCCATATTATCTTGGTGTGGTCCCTTCTCAAGTAACATTATTGGGAGATACTAACTGGTCTATGATATCTAATCCCTGGCCAGATGAAATTTTAGAAGTATCAACTGTGTTTGGAGATAGTGCTGAATTATTCTCGTTTAATACTGAAGAGGAGTATATATCAGAAGTAAGATTTGAGTTTGGAAAAGGATATTGGTTGCATGTTCTGGATTCATTTAATTATGTTGATAGTGCTTCGGTTCAGAAAACCTCTTTTGAAATATTAATGCATCATGGTTGGAATCTGATAGCAAATCCACATCTATGTATTTACAATATAAAGGATTTGAAGTTTAATCTTAATTCCATTGAATATTCATTTAGCGAAATGCTAAGCCAATGCTTAATATCCAGAGCAGTATATGTTTATAGAGATGGAAGTTATCAATTAGTTGAGTATATAAATCCCAAAGAATCATTCTTAATTTATTCTTATATTGAGGAGCTTTCTGAGTTGTCCTGTATTTTTTTACCGTATAATATAGGTGCTCCTATCTTACCTCTTGATTTAGGCTGGCAGTTACAATTAATAGCTACACAGGAAGGTAGCGATGGTGATGATATGGTTGTTGGTGCTTCTGAATCCGCATCTGATAATTATGATTTTTCTTATGATCTTTCTGAGCCACCTTTGAAACCATTTACAGATGGATTGGCTTTGTATTTCCCAAAAGATCTTCAAACAGACAGTTTATATTTGCATGACCGTTTGCATTGGGAATATAAAGAACCATTGAGTGAAACTGTTCCTGAAGAAAAAATCTGGAATTTTGCCTTAAAGATTAGCGAAATAAATCCTGTAACATTCTATTCAGATTTTATAAATATACCAGACGGATATAGTGTCAAAATGCTCCTAAATGATAATGAAATAGATATTATAGAAGATGAGATTTATATTATTGTTCCAAATCAAACAGGTATTCTTAATGGAGAGATGATAATACAGAATGATTTATTTGTTAGCTGTGATAAAGAGTGTCCAATAGCTGTAGAATTAAACAATTATCCAAACCCATTCAAAATAAAAACCAATATTGTTTTCTTCTTACCACAATCCACAAATGTAAAAATAGAGATTTATAATATAAAAGGACAACTTATAAAACAATTCAAAATTCAATCCCCAATTAAATTGGGGACAAAATTCAAAATTAAAGAAGTTGTATGGGATGGAAGAGATGAAAATGGTAATCCTGTTGCAAATGGGATATATTTCTGTAAACTAACTTCTGGTGATAAATCTGCTGTGAAGAAGATGATTCTGATAAAGTGAAAAAGCGAATGAGTCTTAAATTTTAAAACATTATTGAGTTCACTATAAAAACCCGCGATCCCCAATTAAATTGGGGACACCCCGTTAGATGCTCGCTATCTTATGGGGCAGGCGAAATACCCGAAAAATGTTCGTATAAATTCAGTAATATCCGCATATACTTTTCGTGTATTTCGCGGGAAATATCTTTATAGAGTGGACTCATTATTAAAAGTGAGTATAATCTAAATTAAAGAAATCCAGTATTGGTAGGATTTCACTTAATTTTTTTTTGTTTATTAATACAATTCCCTGCGAAATTCTTGACATTATAATTTATTATTTTATATTTATTGAAAAAATTGATAAATATAAGTAAATATCCATATTATTTATTATCATTACCGAAAAGGAGAAATGATGGCAGTTCCCAAGAAGAAATCTTCAAAAGCAAGAAGTAGAAAGCGTAGAACTCATTATAAAGCAACTATAGAAACAACTA
>JACNFI010000309.1 GCA_014384665.1 Candidatus Cloacimonadota bacterium | reverse complement strand
TCAATACGATATCAAATAAAAAAACTCTATTTGTTGGCTTGGGCAATTATCTCCGTCATGATGATGCAGTCGGTCTATATTTTGTAAGACAACTTAAACAAAAGATTAAAAAAAAAACTTTCATTTCCTCTTAGCAGAACAACCCCGGAAAATCATATCAACTATATTACACAACTAAAGCCTGAATATATTGTTTTTATTGATGCAGCAAAATTTTCCGGGGAAATCGGTGAAATAAGATTACTTGATACACAAGAAATTTCCTCTTTTTCAACTTCAACACACACAAGTTCGATACTTTTAATAATTGAATATCTGAAGAAATGTATTGATGCTGAATATTTTGTTATTGGTATTAAAGTTAAAGATAACAATTTGGGGGAAGGGATTTCCTTAGAAATTTTAGACAAAGTAGATAATTTTACTGACTTGGTTTTAACGCAAGTTTTCCCCATGTCCCGACGAAGTTGAAAACGAAGTGGGAACTTGCGATTGCTCAATTGAGGATTCCGATATATCGGGAGGTTACAATAAATTTCTTGACTTTTTTTAAGACAATTAGAAATTGATATTTTATATTTTGAGCTGAAAAATAAAAAAATTTAGGAAAATTTTTCACATTGAGGAAATATATGAATCAATTACTAATTGTAAAAGACTTAAAAAAACTGCTGTTAAGTAAATTCCCAGATTATCTTGATAAAGTCATTTTATTTGGCTCCCAAGTTACGGGAAATGCCAGAGAATATTCTGATTATGATATTTTAATTATTCTTAAGACAGATTATGACTGGAAGTTAGAAAATAAGATTTTGGATGTATGTTATGATATTGACCTAAAATATGATATTCTCACCGATGTGAAGCTTATATCCAACAAAGAGTTGAGCACTATTAAAGGGAAACAACCTTTTATTCTAAATGCTTTTGAAAAAGGATTGGTTGTATGACATTAGAAGCCAAAGATAGAGAAGAGCTAATTAAATACAGAATTGAACGAGCAAAAGATTCAATAAATGATGTTCAGTTTTTGATTGAAAATAACAAACTTACTCTTGCAGTTAACCGAATATATTATGGTATATTTTACATTCTTTCAGCCTTATCTCTAAAACATAAATTTATCACATCCAAACATTCACAATTACTGGGATGGTTTAATAAAACTTTTGTAAAAGAAGGAATAATAGACAAAAAGTATGGAAGATTTATTCATGAAGCTTATGATAAACGTTCTAAGGGTGACTATGATGATTTTGTGACATTTTCAAGAGATGAAGTTAAAGGGATGTTAAAAAACATGAAAGACTTTATTGCAAGAATTGAAAATTTGATTCTTTCTGATAATTAAATTGTAATTTGTAACGCAAGTGTACCCCATGTCCCGACGAAGTTGAAAATGAAGTGGGAACGTGCTTGCTCAATTGAGGACAATTGAGTTACAAATATAATGGAAAGGAGGAACCAAAAATGAAAAAATTAATTTTACTCTTATTGATCTTTGCCTTTTTATTCCCCTATAATAATGCGTATGCACAGCAAAAGTATAAGATAGTTGAAAAAGAAAAATGGTATTCTGATTGGTGGGTAGATATTGTTTCTATGGGTGGTTATATTGGAAGAGAAAGTGGGTATAGAATTGATTTACTATTCATTAGATATAAATATTTTAATTTAGGAATTGTTTCTGGGTTTCCAACTGATGCAACTTATGGTAGTTTGAATTATTGGGTTCCATTTGGATTATATTATCCTTTTTATACAAGAGAAAGATATACAATTGGGATTAATTCTTATTGTTATCTTTTCCCTGACCTTGCCAATTTTGAATCTCAAGAGGCAGAGGCTCCGAAACTAGTTGATTTAACCTTTCGACTTGATAGAAATCTTTTTTCAATTTCAGCAGGTTATAGATTTCAATTTGGGAAGCTTAAATGGTGGCACAGTTGTGAGGACAGATTTGACGGCTTCTTTTTGGAAGCTTCTGTTGGGTTTATGGGATTGGGACCACCTGCAAAGGGGGTTGAGTTCGCTAAAAATAAGAAAACTATTGTAACCCGTAAGGTTACCCTCCCCAATCCATCTTTAATAATAAAATCTAATTTTTTTGATTATAAAAACTCTATTATAAGCGGAGAAGAAAAAGACTTACAGGTAACAGTTGAAAACAAAGGCAAAGGACTTGCAGAAGATGTGAAATTAAAACTAAGCATGAAAGGGTTATTAACCAGTGACCTCTCATTTAAACGAACTCATAATCTCTGGGACATACAACCTTATAGTAAGAAAATAATAGATATCCCATTTAAAGCAAATAAGAATATAGAAAAAACCAAACATTTAATTATATCAATTGAATGTATTGAGAAGGATGGCTTCAAAGCAAGTGATAAAGTGAAGCTGACACTTATTCCATATATGGCTAAGGAAAAGTTTCCACCTATTCTGGCAGTAAATGCTACCCTTAAGGAACCAAGCGGAAATATGCTTCTGGATGCATTGGAAAAAGGTGAGATAGAAATAACAATTAAGAACAACGGTAGAGGAAATGCATGGGGTCTGGAACCACAGATTGATATTGAAGAATCAAATATTACAAAACATCTGGATTTTGAAATTGATACATCTCCTATACGCAAGGTTGAACCCGGTGGTTCAACAAAAATAATCATTCCTGTTTCTGCAGATAGGGATGTTCCCAGCGGAAAAGTAATGATGCATATATTAATCAAAGAAGGAAATGGTTTTGATGCTCCACTACTCAATTTTTCATTTGGCACACAGAAATTTTTAGAACCCAAACTTATTATTACAGATGTAGGAATTGATGACAGTGAAAGTGAAAATACTTATGGTGATGGAGATAATATCATTGAGAATATGGAAACTATTGAGGTTACAACTATCATTCAAAATCAGGGTCAGGGAAAAGCAAAGGATG
>JACNFI010000308.1 GCA_014384665.1 Candidatus Cloacimonadota bacterium | reverse complement strand
CTTAGGCAAAGACATAGAAGAATCAAATTGCATAGATACTGGCATCTTCTTGTGTTCGCCAAGGCTACTTGCGTTTGCCGAGGAAGCGGTGAAAGAAGGCAAGACTGAACTTGCCGATGTCATTGACAAGGCTGCTAGGAACGGAGAAGCTGAGATATTTGACATCACACAAATTGACCCCTATATCCCAAGTATGCGCAAGGAGACTAAGCCCTTTTGGATAGATGTTGATACAAAGGAGAATCTAATCGAAGCAGAGAGGATTTTAATTGAGAATGCTGGTAAAGGAAGAAATGACTTACTTGCAACCTATGTCAACAAGCCAATAGAAAATTTTATTGTAAGCAGATTGGTAAACACGCGGATTACACCAAACCAGGTTACCATACTGACAAACATAGTTGCTTATACATCCACATTTTTATTCCTAAAAGGCTATCTATTGTTTGCTTCCCTTCTCACCTTTATCGTTTCGTTTATGGACGGTGTGGACGGAAAACTCTCGAGGGTGAAAATAGCAACTTCAAACATAGGAAAGATGGAGCATGCATTTGATTTTCTTTTTGAACATTCATGGTATATCGCCTTAGCCATCTACCTATCAAAAGCCTATGGAATATCAGCGATTTTGCTACCCGCATTTATACTCTTATTTGATGGGTTTTCTCATTATTGCGGACAGGCGTTTGGGAAGGCGATAAAGGGTCGCCCATTAGCAGATTATGGGCGAATTGAACAACTATTCAGAAAATTTGATGGCAGGAAGAACAGTTATATAATTTTTATCTTAATAGGTGTTTTGCTAAATGCACCTTTCTGGTCATTAGTTGCAATATTTGTATGGTCATTAGTCAGTGCTATATTTTATTCTGCGAGAACTGTAAAACATCTCCATTATATGGATTATAAGAAAAGGTGAATAAGAAAATTTGGCGATTCAAAAACTCTTCGCAACTCTTTGAATTGTTCCATTGACACCTTAATCGTCTGATATTAGAATATTAATGGAACTTCTCACAAAAAAGGAAAACAAATGATTCAAATATACACTGGCAATGGCAAAGGCAAAACCACAGCTGCTTTGGGTTTAGCATTACGAGCAGTTGGGCATGGCTTTAATGTAATAATGATTCAATTAGTGGAAATTAACAAAATTACATTTATACACTTTTTTATTTGAAATCGGCAAGAGAGGTAAAGGAAATGATAACTGAAAAAGATAAATACATAATTTTACAATGTGCAAAAAAGTATAATGTTTCTTCTATAATTTTATTTGGATCATCAATAAGGAAGGGTCAAGAATCTAATGATATAGATATTGGTGTAAATGGTATTAAACCTCAGTTATTCTTTAAATTTTATGCTGAGTTATTTAAACATTTATCAAGACCTGTTGATCTTGTTGACCTTTCTAAGAAGTCTTTATTCAATGATCTAGTAGAAGAGACTGGAGTAAGAATTTATGGATAAACTACCTAACCAAATTCTTGCAGAAAAAGGAAAATAGATGATCCAAATATACACTGGCAACGGAAAAGGCAAAACCACAGCTGCTTTAGGATTAGCCTTAAGAGCCGTCGGTTATGCCTTTAAGGTAATAATGATTCAATTTATGAAGGGTAAAATAAATTATGGCGAATATCTTTTTGCATTAGAATGTTAAATAAAATGACTGTTATAGTTAAAGGAGGTTGATATAATGCAGAAAAAGATTAAAGTATATTTGGATACTTCAGTAATATCAGCACTATTCGATGAGAAAAATCCTGAGCGACAAGATTTAACCAGGAAATTTTTTGATCAAAAGCATAAATTTGAAATCTATGTTTCCGAAGTTGTTTTTGCTGAAATTCACAATACAAAAGATATAAATCTTAAAGATAAACTAAAAGATATAGCCACATCTTTTAATGTGTTATCTATTGACGAAGAAAGTAGAAGATTAGCAGATGAATATGTAAAGAATGATGTCATTCCAAAAGATTATTCTGAGGATGCTTTACATATTGCTATTTCCACATTAAATGAAATTGATTATCTACTAAGTTGGAATTTTAAACACATTGTTAAAGTTAAAACCAGAAGGATAGTAAATATGGTTAATTTATCCTCTGGTTATCCTGATTTAAAGATAATAACACCTGCCGAGTTAATATGAGGAGACGGAAACCATGAAAGAGAAAGACAAGCTTTGGGAAAAGGTCAAGAAGGATTTCCCTTACGATCCTGCACTCCAGGAAGTCCATTATGCGCGCTTAAAAATACACGAACAAACAAAGGGAATGTCCAATCAGGAATACATTGACTTTATTAAAATGAAGGCAAAAAAGGTAGTTTGTAACTAATTTTGGAAAAAACTAACCTCGTCGACTAATACTTTTATATTGGTTGATTTGTTTCTTCAAATTTATTTCATACAGATGATTCAAATATACACAGGCAACGGCAAAGGTAAAACCACAGCTGCTTTAGGCTTAGCATTAAGAGCAGTCGGGCACGGTTTGAAAGTAGTAATGATCCAATTTATGAAGGGCAAAATAAATTATGGCGAACTTGAATCTGCAAAGCTGTTACCCAATTTTACTATTGAACAATATGGACGACCGGATTTTGTCAATCCCGAAAATCCAGATAAAATTGACATAGACCTTGCAAAGCAAGCAATAAAGCGTGCAAAAGAAGTTATTAAAAGTCAAAAGTTTGATATGGTTATTCTTGACGAGATAAATGTTGCAATTTCGTTTGGATTGATTGAACTTAATGAAGTTATTAGGTTAATCAAGCAGACACCCAAAAAGATAGAACTTATCCTTACCGGTCGTTATATGCAAGAAGGACTTGAGAAATATGCAGATTTAATAAGCGAAATTCGTGAAATCAAACATCATTTTCAAAAAGGTATACCTGCCAGAAAAGGTATAGAATATTAAAATGACAAATGACAAATTTCAAATTTCAAATAAATTAGAAGATTCAAATGCCCAAACCCCAAATCCCAAAATCATTTTAGCATCTGACCATGCTGGATTTCAATTAAAAAAAGTTCTGCTGGATTATCTAAGAAAAAAAATTGATGTAACAGATTTTGGAACTTTTAGTGAGGAGGTAGTTGATTATCCTGATTATGGATTTCCAGTTGGTGAAAAAGTTGCATCAGGAGAATTTGAGCATGGAATTTTGATCTGTGGAAGTGGTTTAGGTATGAGTATTGTTGCTAATAAAGTAAAAGGAATAAGAGCAGCACTTTGCACTTCGGTTGAAATTGCAAAACTTTCCCGTCAGCATAATGATGCAAATATTCTTGTCCTACCCGGGAGATTTATGGATGAAGATTTAGCAAAAAATATAGTTGAAGTTTGGATTTCCACAGATTTTGAAGATGGGCGTCATCAAAGAAGATTAGATAAAATTCAAAAATTTGAAGAAAAGAGGATGAAATGATAAATTACGAAGAAATAAAAAAAACTGACCCTGAAATCTATCAGGCAATTATGGGAGAATTAAAAAGGCAGTCAGAAAATCTGGAACTTATTGCATCAGAAAATTATGTAGATTATCCAGTTTTGGAAGCAACAGGCTGTATTATGACAAATAAATATGCAGAAGGTTACCCATACAGAAAAAGTAAAGAAACAGGTGAATTAACTTACAGGTTAAGCGGGAGATATTATGGTGGTTGTGATTTTGTTAATGATGCAGAAAGATTAGCTATTGAAAGAGCAAAGGAATTGTTCGGAGCAGAACACGCTAATGTGCAGGCACATTCTGGCTCTCAAGCAAATATGGCAGTTTATTTTGCAGTCCTTGAACCAGGTGATAAAATGATGGGTATGAGTCTTTCTCATGGTGGACACCTTACTCATGGGCATACTGTAAGTTTTTCTGGAATTTTTTATGAAGTTGTTCAATATGGTGTAAGTACAAAAACTGAACAACTTGATTATGATGAGATAATGGAGTTTGCCATACAAGAAAAACCCAAACTCATAATGTGTGGCGCTTCTGCATATCCCAGAATAATTGATTTCAAAAAATTCAAAGAAATCGCTGACAAAGTTGGTGCATACTTGGTTGCTGATATTGCTCATATTGCTGGTTTGATTGTTGCTGGTCTTCATCCTTCTCCTGTTCCTTATGCTGATTTTGTGACAACTACAACTCACAAGACATTACGAGGTCCTCGTGCTGGCCTAATCCTTTGCAAGAAAAAATACCAAGAAATATTAGATAAAACCGTTATGCCTGGTATTCAAGGCGGTCCTTTGATGCATGTTATTGCTGCAAAAGCAATCGCGCTTAAGTTGGCTCAAACTGAAGAGTTTAAAGAATATCAAAAGCAAATTGTAAAAAATGCTTCCGCACTTGCAAATGCCCTTATTGATAGGGGATTCAATCTTGTTTCTGGGGGTACTGATAATCATCTTATGCTTATAAATCTTGGGAAAAAGGGAGAAGGACCAAGCGGCAAAAAGATGGAAAAAGCTCTGGATAAAGCTGGAATTACTGCAAATAAAAATACTGTTCCTTTTGATACCCGCAGTCCATTCGTGGCAAGTGGAATCAGATTAGGAACCCCTGCTTTAACCACCAGAGGAATGAAGGAAAAAGAGATGGAGCAAATTGCAGAATTCATCAAGCAGGTTTATGATGATATTGAAAATGATGAAAAACTTGCTGAAATCAGGAATTATGTAAGAGAGCTTTGTGCCAAATTTCCCATTTACGAAGAATTAAAATAAATAAAAGGAAAGACAAATTATGTTAGAAACATTTAGACATGGTGAGACGATTTCTGAGATGCTTGAACAAGTAGAAGATGCTCGGAAAAAAATGTATCTAAACGAAATAAACCTCCAATATAAAAAGTGGAAAAAAGCAAATTTGGAAATATCAGAAAATAATGAAAATACAATCAAACAAAAAATCAAATTATACATGGATTATAGATATTTTCTGTTTTCAAAAAAATTTCGTGATGAAAATACTTTTATTAAAAACCGGAAATTGTTTGAAACAGCATTATCAGAATTCATATATTATATTATTAAAGATTTAGATATTATTACCAGAGGTTCTGAAACTTGTAAAAAAGATGAGAGTTATAGCTTTGAACGAGCTGAACTTCCATTTAACTTTAAATTTGAGTATGAAAAATTAAATAATATCAAAAATGAAAAAATCCTTTCAATATCTACTCAAAAGATGAGATTGGTAATTTGTAATAAATTATACATTAAATATCGTTTACAGAATAGAAAAACATTCTTTTCTGAAGAAATAACCATACCATTTGTAATAATTGAAACTGCTATGGTGCTGGATGATTGGATTATTCTTAATTTCCACAATCAAGTAAGACGATTTAAAATGCTATTTCCAAAATGTATTGCTATATTAGTATGTGAAGTTGTTAATAGCGATTTCAAAATAGATGTAACAAATTTATCCATAGATGGAATATATATTTTGCAACAGCAAACAACAAAAATGAAAAGAAAAGAAATATCTTATGAAGTTCTATTAGCATTTATAAATAAAATACAAAAGGGTCTTTTCCAGGAAAAAGAGGATATTTTACTAAAAGTTCAAAAAGGTATTTTGATTGGATAATCCATACAAACAATAAATACAGAATTTTCCAGATACTAACAATTATCTGGATTTGTTTTATCTAATTCAGAAAATTTGACAACTTGGTTTTATCAAATAGAATTTTTACAAATTTGAAATAAAAATTAAAGGAGTTGTTGTGAATATCCAAGAAATCAATCAAAAAGTAATGGAACGAACTGAATTTATTCAAACGGTTTTTAATGAAATCGGCAAGGTTATTGTAGGTCAGGAATATATGGTGAGACGAATGCTCATTGGACTTTTCGCTGATGGGCATATTCTTCTGGAAGGAGTGCCGGGGCTGGCTAAGACCCTTGCTGTAAGCACCCTATCACAGGTTATCAGTGTTGGTTTTCAACGAATTCAATTCACACCAGATTTACTTCCAGCAGATTTAATTGGAACTTTAATTTATAATCAAAAAGAAGGAACATTCACACCAAAAAAGGGTCCAATCTTTTCTAATCTAATTCTTGCTGATGAGATAAATAGGGCACCTGCAAAGGTGCAAAGTGCTTTACTTGAAGCAATGCAAGAGCGTCAAATTACTATCGGTGAAAAGTCTTATAAATTGACAGAACCATTTTTAGTCCTTGCAACGCAAAATCCAATTGAGCAAGAAGGAACTTATCCTCTACCAGAAGCACAGGTTGACCGTTTTATGCTTAAACTAAAAATTGATTATCCAAATAAAGAAGAGGAAAAAGAGATTATTAACCGAATGGCTGACCAGCAAGAAATTAAAATAAAAAAGGTTATTAAATCCAAAGATGTTATTCAAACCAGAAATTTAGTTAATGAAATTTATGTGGATGAAAAAATCAAAGAATATGTTCTAAATTTAGTTTTTGCAACAAGAAATCCACTTGAATATGATATTAAAGAAATAAAAGATTTTATAGAATACGGAGCATCTCCAAGGGCTTCAATTTATCTCGTCAGAGCAGCAAAAGCAAATGCACTCTTGGACCAGCGAGGATATGTGTCTCCTGAAGATATAAAAGAAATAGGCAAAGATGTGCTTCGTCATCGTATTATTCTTACTTATGAAGCAGAAGCAGAAAATATTACAACCGAAGATATTGTAAATAAACTTTTTGACGAGATTGAAATACCATAAATGTAATAAACCATAAATTAAGGATAAAAAACTTAAAAGACAGAGTTGCGAGTTGCGGGTTAAAGGTTAGGTGATGATTATGAAAAGTTATCGCGAATTGGATATTTATAAGCTTTCTTTTGATTTAGCACTTAGAATTCATAGAATGACATTAACATTACCAAAATATGAACTATACGAAGAAGGTAGCCAGGTAAGACGGTCTTCTAAAAGCATTGTAGCAAATATTGTTGAAGGATATGGAAGGCGAAGATATAAAGCAGAATTCATAAAATTTCTAATCTATGCTCATTCTTCTTGTGATGAAACTATACTCCATTTGAAAATGATACAAGAAACCCACTTACTTGGAGATACTTTATCAGAAATGATAACGGATTATAATGAACTTGGCAGAAAGATTAATAAATTTATTCAATATGTTGAAAATGAATGGAGATAACTCGCAACTCGCAACCCGCAACTCGCAACCCGTAACTCGCAACCAACATTTTACATAGAATTTAGGATTTAATAGAATATGATTCCAAAGGAAATTTTAAATCAAGTTCGTAAAATAGAGATTTCTACAAAAAGTTTGGTTAACGAACTTTTTTCTGGCGAATATCATAGTATTTTCAAAGGGCAAGGTTTAGAATTTTCTGAAGTGAGGGCGTATCAACCAGGCGATAATGTCAAACTGATTGATTGGAATGTCTCTGCAAGATTTGGGCATCCATACATAAAAAAATTTGAAGAAACCCGTGAACTAACTGTGATGCTTATAATTGATGTCAGCCAGTCTGGTGAATTTGGTACAAAAGATAAATTGAAACGAGAGATTGCAGCAGAAATCGGAGCAATACTTGCTTTCTCTGCCATAAAAAATAATGATAAAGTAGGTCTGATTCTCTTTTCTGAAAGTATTGAACTTTACATTCCACCGAAAAAAGGTAAAAATACTGTCTTGCGAATAGTCCGAGAAATACTATATCATACTCCAGAGCATAAAAAAACTGATATTAGTAATGCTTTAGAATATTATTATAAGATGTCCAAAAAAAGAAGTATTATCTTTCTTTTATCTGATTTCTTTGATGAAAATTATTTCAAAACATTACAAATTATCGCACAAAAACATGATGTAGTCGCAATAAGAATACTTGACCCAAAAGAATTCAAAATTCCGCATTTAGGTTTTATTAATTTCCAGGATACTGAAACTGGAGAAGAAATATTCATAAATACAAAGGATAGAAAATTTAAGGATTATTTTCAAAATTTTGCGGAAAAAAGGATTACAGCTGTTTCAGAGGATTTAAAGAAATTGAAAATTGATTTGATTGATATTCAAAGTGATATGCCCTATATTAATACGCTTGTAAAATTCTTCAAAAAACGAGCAAGAAGAATAAAATGAAAAAACTTTCTCTTATTGTATTCATATTATTGATTTCTTCTAATTTATATTGTATTAATGTTGTTACTGAATTAGATACAGTAAATACGGATATGTCACAAACTAACATAGGCGATAGAGTATTTTTTAATATTTTAATTGAGCATAAAGAAACTGAAATTGTAAATTTTATTGGTGGTGTTAAATCTGAAACTTTTGTGTTATTATCGTATAATAAGAAAGTTACTGAAAAGGAAAATAATGCTGTATCAAATTTTGAGTTTGAGTCTGCTTTTTTTGATACTGGAATTCAAACAATTCCTTCATTAGAATTTCAGATAGTAGATGATTCTGATACTTCGTATGTATATTCTGATTCTCTAACTGTAGATGTAAAAACTATTCTTGTTGGAGATTCCACAGAGTTAAAGGATATTCAACCTCCTCTCAGTTTGAATCTTACTTTTTTTGATTGGCTGTTGCCAATACTGATTATTGTAGTTATTATTTTCTTGATATTTTTATTTATAAGAATAAAGAGCAAGAAGCCCATCTTTGCTGAACAAAAAAAGAAAGGAATTCCCGCTCATATTATTGCTTTAGATAAACTTAAAAATCTTAGATTACAGGACTTTCTTACAAAAGGAAAAATTAAAAAGTATTATGTTGAGATTTCCTGGATATGTCGTGAGTATCTTGAAAATAGATTTAAATTACCTATTTTGGAATTAACATCCTCAGAAATTAAGCAAATCTTTAAAAAGTATAATATTGGACAAAACTCTAAATTTAATCCAAATATGTACAAAATATTAACTAATTGTGATAAAGTAAAATATGCCAAGTTCATTCCACCTTTATCCGAAGCAGAAAACACAATGAATGATTTAGTGAATTTAATCAACGATACAAAATTAGTAGAAGAAAATGAAAATAGAATTTCTTAATCCACAATTTTTCTGGTTATTTTTTATAATTCCAATACTTATTCTTTACGAAATTTTTATAAAAAGTAGAAAGAAGCCATCAGTTTTATATTCTGATATTACTATATTGAAATCAGTAAAAAATAGAAAAACGATATTGCTGTATTATTTAAGATATATTTTTAGATTGGTTGTTTTTACTATGTTGATTTTAGCACTTGCAAAACCCGTAATACCTGAAAGATTTACGAAGGTAAAAGGCAAAGGAGTAGATATTATACTTGCAATTGATGTTTCAACAAGTATGCGGGCGATTGATTTTCAACCAAATAACAGATTATATGCAGCAAAGGAAGAAGCAAAAAGTTTTATTGATATGAGACCTAATGATAGAATAGGCTTGGTGATTTTCGCAGGTGAAAGTTATACTCAATGTCCATTAACTATTGACCATAATATCTTGATAGAATTATTAAATCAAATCAAAACTGGCATGGTTGAAGATGGAACTGCAATCGGAATGGGAATTGCTACTTCCATAAATCGCTTGCGTGATTCAAAAGCCAAGAGCAAAGTGATAATCCTCCTTACAGATGGAAGAAACAATTCTGGAGAGATTGACCCAGTTACAGCCGCAGAGCTTGCGAAAGAATTCAAAATTAAAATATATCCAATCGGAGTCGGGAAGGAAGGTAAATCAAAAATTCCAATTGACCACCCAATTTATGGAAGACAGTATGTAACTGAACGATTAGATATTGATATGGCTACATTGAATAAAATTGCAGAAATTTGTGGGACTAAAACTGCTAATAGAGCTCAAAATAGTACGCAATTAAAAAACATTATGAATGAGATTGATAAATTTGAGAAAACTGAAATCTCAGAAAAAGTGCATTATAAATACTATAACCTTTTTTATTATTTTCTTTATTTTGCGCTAATATTATTAATATTTGAATTATTTTATTCAAAAATTTTGTGTAGAGCACTACCATAATTATGCATTTCGGAAATCCTAATTTTCTTATTTTTTTACTTATTATTCCTATAATAATTTTTGTAATATATTTATCTCGTAAGAAAAGACAGAAGTTGCTCTTTAGATTTTCTTCAGAATATATGCAAAAAAGGTTGATATTGAATAGGTCTCAATCAGCAAGAGTAGCTAAAAATGTTTTTTTCATAATCAGTTTAATTTTTTTATTAGTTGCTGCATCAAGACCCAGATGGGGAAAGGAATTACAAATCTTTGAAGAAAAAGGTCTGGATATTGTTGTTGCTATTGATGTCTCAAAAAGTATGTTAGCAGAAGACCTGTCGCCAAACCGTATTCAAAGAGCTAAAAATGCTTTTATTACTTTTTTAGATCAATTGAGTGGTGATCGTGTTGGATTAATACTTTTTTCAGGAAGAAGCTTTGTCCAATGCCCACTTACTTCTGACTATTCTGCACTTAAAATGTTTACTTCTATTATTGATGTGGATATTATTCCTGAAGAAGGTACAGATATATCTTCAGCAATCAAGAAATCTCTAACACTTTTCACAAAAGAAACTGAAAATCGTGTTATAATTCTTATTACAGATGGTGAAAATCTGCAAGGAGATTTCAAAAATGCTGTAAAAAAAGCAAAAGAAGAAAATGTTATTATTTATACTTTAGGTATTGGAACACAAAAGGGAGCTCCGATTCCACTAATAAATCCACAAACCGGAGGAAAAGAATATTTAAAAGATAAAGATGGAAATATTGTGTTGACAAAACTTGATTTTTCAAATTTAAGTTGGATATCTAAAAAAACTGGTGGATTATTCTTCCAGGTTACCACTGGTCAGAGTGAAATTAAAGAAATTTTGTTTGATATTAATAAGCTTGAAAAAGAAAAAATTTCAGAAAGAAAATACTCACAATATAAAGAACAATATCAATATTTTGTTTTTATTGCATTTATATTTTTAGCATTTGAATTCTTAATTTTAGAAAGAAAGTTAAAAACTTGAAATTTTATCCTTCTTTGTTAGGTTTCAAGTTTCAAAATAGTTAAGTATAATTTATGAATAAAACCCAAATATACCATAGTTCACAAATGCTTACCAGTAGATGAACTGCTGGATAATGCAGAGTGAAAAATAGGGGGTGTAAAAAAATTGGGAACTTTTCAGTCTGAGGCTGATCAGCCTTTGGCTGATATTTTGGTTTTCTTCCCGATGTATCGGGATGACAAGACCAGAGAGATAGAAGGACTGTTATTATTAGCTCTATTAGTGGGTTTAGAGAAATACAAGATTAAAAAAAGATCATTAAGTAAATAAAAAATCCTTTGTGCCCTTTGTGTTCTTTGTGAACTTTGTGGTTAATATTATACATAACATTCAAAATAGAGGAAGAAAGTATGAAAAAAATAATTTTGATTATTACATTTTGCATAATTGCATCTAACCTCTTTTCTCTTAACTATGAAAAAGTAATCAAGAATAGCAAAGCAAACAAAGAATATAATAATGGAGATTATAAGAAAGCTGAGGAATTGTATAAACAAAATAGTATAAAGTATCCTGATGATTCTAAAATTCATTTCAATTTGGGGGATGCATATTATAAAAATAAACAATACGACAAAGCTATAGCTGGATATCAAAATAGCATTAAAGACGAAACTGTTGATAAATCAAATGTTTTCTATAACATTGGTGATGCTTATTTTCAAAAAGAGGATTATCAAAAGGCATTAGAAGCTTATAAAAATTCCATCATCCTTAATTCTAACAACAAAGATGCAAAGTATAACTATGAACTGACAAAACAATATTTACAAATGCAAAAGCAAAAGCAGAATCAACAAAACCAAAACCAAGATTCTAAAAAAGATAATAAAAAACAGAAACAAGACCAAAAACAAGACCAAAAACAAAAACAAGAACAACAAGATAAGCAAAAAAGTCAAGATGATGAGAAGAAAAATCAATCTGAACAAGAAGAAGGTGAAGATAGGAAACAAGAAGCACAACAATCTAATGAGAAATTGAAACAGGCAGAAAGAATTTTAGAAGCAATGCAACGAGAAGAAGATAAAAATCAAAAAGAAAAAATGAAAAAATTGTTAAAAAAAGAGAGAATAAAATCAGTTAAAAAAAATTGGTAATATGAAGAAATTAATATTCTTAACCTTATTTTTTATTTCAATATTCTCTCTTGTAAGTGGAATTGAACTCTCTGTCTCATCCTATGTTGATAAAACTGAATTAACTGTTAATGAAAATCTATATTTAACAATAGAAATAAATGCAGATAAAGATATAAAAGCAGAACCAATTATACCACAACTTACTGGTCTCCAAATAATTGGACAATCATCCTCAAGTTCTACTTCAATTGAAATAATCAATGGGAAAATGAGTAAGAATATTAAGAAAAGTTTTACTTATACATTATCCCCTTTAAAGGTTGGAGAATTTATTATTCCACCAATTCTTGTAAAATATCACAAAAAACAATATCATACAAAATCAATAAAAGTAACTATAACAGCTTCGCAAGCTAATGTTTCACCTAAGAAATCTTTTAGAAAAGGTCAATACTCAAATCAAGGTGGTGGGAAAGAGATATTTTTAGAAGCTCAAGCAAACAAAAAATCTATATATATCGGGGAACCAATAACAATAAATTATAAGTTATACAGCAATAGAAATCTTGTTGGATTAGATGCTGAAAAATTTCCAGAATTTACAGGCTTCTTGAAAGAAGGAACCTATCAGGCAAAAAGGATAAGTTCTACTATTGAAGTTATAAATGGTATACGATACTATTCGTATAGAATAAGTGAATTTACATTATTTCCCACATTTTCTGATAGATTAACAATAGAACCAATGATTTTAGTTTGTGCTTACGAAATTCCTGCAAAAAGTTTTTTTGATTTTGGAACTACAAAAAGAGTAAAAGTTCAGTCTAATTCTATTAATATTGATGTAAAAGAGCTTCCTATGGATAATAAACCTGCAGATTTTTCAGGGGCAGTAGGTCAGTTTCATATTAGTGCAAATTTGAGCAATAAACAAGTTCAAGCTGGAGAATCCTTGACTTTAACAGTCACAATTTCTGGTAAAGGAAATTTTAAAATGTTTGAACCACCTACTCTGCCTAAGTTAAATAATATTGGCACATTTCCTCCAGAAATTTCTGATATCTTATTAGAATCTCGTAAGACCGAGGGCAAGAAGATTGTTAAATATATTCTAATTCCCGAAGAACCTGGAGTATATGAAATCCCTGAAATCCAATTATCATACTTTGACCCTTATAAAGAGAGATATAAAACTGTTACAAGTTTGCCAATAAAATTTGATGTAGAAAAAAGCGAAAAACCTTTAGGTATACATTCTTACTCGCGACCTCAAGGAATTGATATAAACATTCTTGATATATGTTTTATTAAGAATATCAGTAGTATAAAGAATTTCTCATTAGTTTTTGAACATTTTTGGTTTTGGATATTAGCAATCATTTCTTCGTTGAGTATTATGTTTGCATATATATATCGTAAAGAGAAGGATAGGCTGTTACAAGATAGAGCATACTATAGAGCAAAAATATCCAATAAAAAACTACAAAAAGATATGAACGAAGTAAAGAGTTTTCTTTCCTCTCAACAGGCAGATACATTTTTTTTGGTTGCTGAAAAAGCACTAAAAAATTTTATTGCAAACAGATTTAATATATCTGCTGGTAGTTCTAAAATTCAGGATATAATTGATGTTTTGAAAGTGAAGAATGTTGATGACAAGCTTATTCAGGATGTAAAACATTTCCTTATAATGACTGACCAGGTTCGTTTTAGTGGAATTAAATATTCAAAAGAAGAAATTAAAAATAAATTCACTGAATTGAATGATATAATTCATAGATTAAGTAAGATAAAAGTCAGGAGAAATAAATAATGAGGAAAGCAATTCTGTTCATTATTTTACTATTAATCTTTTCAATGCTATCTGCTGAATATGATTTGTCAGATGCAAATAATGCTTATCAAAATCTGAACTATGAAAAAGCAAAGGATATTTACGAAAGCCTTATAAATAAAGGTGTAAAGAGTTTTGTTTTGTTCTATAATTTAGGCAATACTTATTTCAAACTTAAGAATTTTGGACTTGCACGATTATATTATGAAAAAGCTGCTAAATATAAACCTTTAGATAAAGACCTTCTTTTAAATATTTCATTGTTAAAATCAAAACTTAAGGATAAAGAAGAAAGTAAAGAACCGTTCTTGATAAATGTATTTCATAACATATTTTATTTTTTTTCAATTAATATACAATGTATTTTTGTGCTAGTCTTTTTTATTTTGATAATGTTAACTGTAGCTGGTTTAGTTTTAGCCCGAAGAATTTCTGTAAAAAAGTTATTAAAACTATTATTGATAATTTTTTCATTCTGCTTTATGATTTTTTTGATAGTAACTATTGCCAGGTTAAGTATATTTTATAACAATAATTCAGCAGTTATTATTAGTGAAACTGTTTTTGCATATAGCGGTCCAAGTGAGGATTTTCCTCAAGTATTTACTATTCATGAAGGATTAAAAATTTGCATTGAAAAATTTGATAAAGATTGGGTTTTGATAAAATTGCAATCTGGAAATGGTGGGTGGGTTGAGAAGGAAAGTTTATCAGTTATTTAATTAACTAAGTTTCGCAGGTGGCAGACGGAACAGTCCCCGCGGACGCGGGGTTCTGTGTTACCCTGAAATAGCGAGCAGGAGAACCCCGTTGATAACACTATCTACGGGGTTTACCTGCCTTATCTTCATTTATCTGAGGTGGATTAAAATT
>JACNFI010000307.1 GCA_014384665.1 Candidatus Cloacimonadota bacterium | reverse complement strand
AACCTTCCAACCTTCCAACCTTCCAACCTTCCAACCTTCCAACCTTCCAACCTTCAAACCTTCAAACCTTCAAACCCGTTTATTAAGAATAATAGCCCCAAGGGGAATCGAACCCCTGTTACTGGAATGAGAATCCAGCGTCCTAACCCCTAGACGATGGGGCCATTTAATCTTTCAAAAAACACACCTTTCTATATGTCAAGAATTTTGAAATTCTAATTCAAAAAATAAATTTTAACTATTTCTTCATACAAAAAATAGAATATCTTGACAACATCAATTCAATCTGAATAAAAAACCAAAATTTTCTATTAAAATTTCTAAATATGATAGATTAACATAAGAAAGTGTTAAGATATGAGATCTGCAAAATTGGATATTTTACAGAATTTGTACAAGAATTGTCATTCTGAGTGTAACGAAGAATCTCATAGTGAGCGATATGTTTGGGAGTTAGAGATTCTTCACTTCGTTCAGAATGACACCATTATGTGATATTTCATTATTTTGCAGAACCCATGAAAGGGTTAAGATATTAAAGGAGAATGATGAGTATAATAAAATTTACTAATGAACAAAAATTAATTCAAAAAGAGATAAGAAAATTTGCTACTTCAGAACTTGAACCTATAGCAGATGAAATAGAAAAAAATGCTGCTTTCCCAACCGATATTATCAATAACTTGTCAGAATTAGGTTTTTCTGCTTTGATAATTCCAGAAAAATATGGCGGTGTAGAAATGGACACAACAAGTTTGTGTATCACGATTGAAGAATTATCCAGGATTTACGCATCAGTGGGAAGTATCCTTGCTGTCAACAACTGCCTAATCGCTTATCCTATAATAAAATACGCAAATGAAAATCAAAAAGAAAAATATCTGAATAAACTTTCATCAGGAGAAATCGGTGGATTTATCTCTGAACCTGAAATTGATGTTTCTGAAGAAGAATTTGAAGCAAAAAAATCTGACAATGGCTATTTAGTAAATGGAAAAAGAGATTTCGTGTTAAATGGAGAAGCTGCGAAATTTTTTATAATGCCTTTTCAAACATCTGATGGAAAGGCATTTTATTTTTTGGAAAAAGACGATTGTGAACTTGAAAAAAATAATATTTTAGGTATCAGAGCAGCAGGAACAACAAGCATAAAATTTAATGAACTAATCTTGAAAAACGAAAATTGTTTCATCACTGAACAGAATGGAGAAAAAGCATTAAATGATATTCGTGATTATGCTAATATATGTTTTTCCGCAATTTCACTTGGTCTTGCTCAAGCATCACTTGAAGCTGCAACAAAATATTCCAAAGAGCGAAAACAATTTGGAAAATATATCTGTGAATTTCCTATGATTCAAGAAATGCTGACAGAAATGAAAATCAAAATTGAAACTGCTCGCCTTCTTGTTTATGATGCTGCATCAAAATATGATAATGCTCAGGATTATTCTGTCTCCTCCAAAATCGCACGAATTTATTGTGGGGATATGGCTGTAAATTGTGGTCTTGACGCAATTCAAATTTATGGTGGTTATGGATATATAAAGGACTATCCTGTTGAACGTTATTTCCGTGATGCAAAAGTGCTTCAAGTTTTGGAAACAACCCCTCGTCTATTAAAATCAGATATTGCAAAGGAACTTTTAAAATGATTTTATCCGATAAACATTTAAAATTTAGAGAGAAAGTCAAAAAATTTGCTGATGAAGAAGTTGCACTAGGAGCTATAGAACTTGAAGAAAAGGAAAATTTTCCATGGGATATTGTCAAAAAAATGGGCAAGTTGAATCTTCTGGCAATCTATCTTCCAGAAAAATATGGTGGAGCTGGACTTGATACATTATCTTATGCAATTGCTGTTGAAGAAATTGGGAGAGTATGCGGTTCTACAGGAATTTTTCTCGCCGCTCACTCTTCGTTGGGGATATATCCAATCTATTTATCAGGGAATGAAGAACAAAAAATGAAGTGGCTTCCTCCTCTTGCCAGCGGAGAAAAAATAAGTTCATTTGGATTAACAGAACCAAACGCTGGTAGCGATGCTGCTGGGACTCAAACCACCTTCAAACTCGTTGGAGATAAATATTTAATCAATGGCACAAAGTGTTTCATCACTTCTGGTGGAGTTGGAGATACTATCGTATTCACTGCTACAAAAGACCCGTCGTTGGGCTATCATGGAATTTCCGCTTTTGTTGTGGAAAAGGGAACTCCCGGCTATTCTGAAGGCAAAAGAGAAGATAAATTAGGTTTGCGCGGTTCTATTACCTCCGAACTTATTTTTGAAGATTGTAAAATTCCCAAAGAAAATCTTTTGGGAAAAGAAGGTGAGGGCTTCAAGGTCTTTATGCAGACACTTGATGGCGGTAGGATTTCAATCGGTGCACTTGCTCTGGGAATTGCTCAAGGTGCGCTTGATGCTTGTATCAAATTTGCAAAGTCCAATTCTATCAAAGGAAGACCTCTTTACAAAATCCAATCAATCCAATCCACAATTGCAGAAATGGCAACAGAGATTGAAGCAGCACGATTATTGATTCATCAATCAGCAATGCTTAAAGATGCAGAAAAACCACTCTCAAAAGTAGCTGCAATGGGGAAATATTACGCTTCAAGAATTGGTATGAAAGCGACCAGCACAGCTGTAGAACTTCTTGGTATGCTCGGTCTTAAAAAGGATTATCTTGTAGAAAGATTTATGCGTGATGAAAAACTGATGGAAATAGGAGAAGGAACTTCGGAAATACAAAAAATCGTGATAGCAAGACAGATTTTTGGGAGATAAAAAATACCTAAATTTCTAGAATACCTAAATGTCTAAAATATCTAAATACCTAAATACCTAAAATATCTAAATACCTAAAGGTCAAAAATGACAAAAAAAATTATTGAGTTAGACCCCGTTGGATATTTATCCTACGGGGTTTACCTCAATGAGAATC
>JACNFI010000306.1 GCA_014384665.1 Candidatus Cloacimonadota bacterium | reverse complement strand
CTAATAACAAAAGAACACTATCTGAAAATTAAAGTATAAAATTTTACAAAAAATTTGACAAACAAAATTTCTGATTGAGATTTGGTCTCAATCTTAATTGAGGATAAAATCATGAAAGATGAAACAAGAAAGTTTCAAAAATTTATCCAGAAAAGCAATCTGCTCTGGTCAATAGAACGAGAAATAATCACAAACCAAGTTTTTGATAACCATTTTCATTTCACTGCTGATGACCTGTTTATCCAACTTAACGAGAAAGGCAGAAAGATTTCTCGTGCGACAGTATATCGGACTTTAGAACTTTTAGAAAAAAGCAGTATGGTTAGTAAAATTCAACTGGCAAGTGGCAAGCATTTTTACGAACATATTTTTGGACATAAACATCATGACCATTTAATCTGTCAGAAATGTG
Organism: Candidatus Cloacimonadota bacterium; assembly: GCA_014384665.1. GTDB lineage: Bacteria > Cloacimonadota > Cloacimonadia > JGIOTU-2 > JGIOTU-2 > JACNFI01. The sequence continues at coordinate 2,535 of JACNFI010000306.1, read as the reverse complement.
GAAGGATGATTGAATTTCATTGTGAGGATATTGAGCAATGGCAGGAAAAAATTTCTACAGAAAATAATTTCAAAATGGCGGGCCATTGTTTGAAAATTTACGGCATCTGCGCCGATTGTATGAAGAAAAAATCTAAAAACAAGCCAAAATAAATAGTGATAAACAAATGGAGAATTTAAAAATGGAAAGGTTCAATTTAACTCAAATGAAATCTGGAGAACAGGGGACTGTGTCGCAAATCATAGGTGGATTTGGTATGCAAAGAAGGGTGGAATCTCTCGGAGTTCGGATTGGAGTAAATATTAAAAAGATTTCGTCACAATTTATGCGAGGTCCAGTAACGGTTCAGGTTGGTAATACACAAGTTGCTTTAGGCTTTGGCATGGCACAAAAAATTATTGTGGAAAAAATTTAGCCACACAAATTTTCACGAATGATTTTTTATATTTTTTTCAAAGATTAGCGTTTATTCGTGGATATTCGTGGCAAAAAAAGAAAAAATGAAAATATTAACCACCAAGACACAAAGTTAAAATATAACAAAAGTCTTTTATTTCTTTGTGACTTCGTGACTTTGTGGCAAAAGAAAGGAAAAGTATGAAAAAGATACTTTTAATTGGCAATCCCAATGTTGGGAAAAGCGTTATTTTCTCGCGTCTTACCGGTGTTCATGTTATCGCTTCTAATTATCCGGGAACAACCGTTGAATTTACAAAAGGATATATGAGAATAGGGGGCGAAAAGGCTGAAGTTATAGATGTACCTGGCAACTATACTCTTGAACCAACTTCAAAGGCTGAAGAAGTGGCAACTGAAATGATTGATAGGTTTGTTGAGGAAGAAGACAATTCTGATATTATTGGGATAAATATCGTTGATGCTACAAATATAGAAAGAAACCTTAATCTTACACTTCAACTGATTAAAAAGGGGATACCGCTTGTCGTCTGCTTGAATTTTTGGGATGAAACAAAACATACAGGAATTCATATTGATACAGAAAAATTGGAGAAAACTCTTGGCGTTCCTGTTGTGCCAACTTGTGGCATCACTGGCGAAGGTATTAAAGAACTTGTAACAAGATTGAAGGAAGCAAAAATCAGCATATTCCAATTTAAAGACGAAGAAAGGTGGGGAAAAATCGGAAAAATTGTAGATGAAGTCCAAAAACTGACCCATCGTCATCACACAATTTTAGAACGAATTGGAGATGCTTCAATTCATCCTATTACAGGAATTCCGATTGCAATCATCATTCTATTTCTTGCTTTCAAAATTATCAGATTCATCGGAGAATCCTTAATTGGCTATGTTTTTGAGCCATTATTTGAAAATCTGTGGGCACCCCTGATGCTGAAATTATCGTCATTATTAGGCAGTTCTGGCTTTATCCACAATATCTTAATTGGCAAACTGATTGATGGAGGAATTGATTTTGTGGAATCAATGGGGCTTTTGACAACTGGCTTATTCGTTCCTTTTGCAATGGTTCTGCCATATATTTTTGCTTTTTATCTTATATTGAGTTTTCTTGAGGATTCCGGCTATCTCCCACGACTCGGTGTTCTGGTAGATACACTTATGCACAAACTTGGGCTTCACGGTTTATCCATAGTATCAATGCTACTTGGGATTGGATGTAATGTTCCGGGTTCTCTTGCCACAAGGATATTAGAAACAAAAAGAGAACGATTCATTGCGGCAACTATTATGGCAATAGCAATACCCTGTATGGCACAGATAGCGATGGTAGTTGGTCTGGTAGGAAATTATGGAGCAAATGCACTTGCACTTGTTTTCGGTACGCTATTTATTGTATGGGTTATACTTGGAGTTTTGCTTAATTTTATTCTGAAAGGTGAAAGCCCTGAAATTTTTGTTGAAATTCCACCATATCGCTTTCCATATCCGCTTGCACTTTTGAAAAAGCTCTGGATGAGAGTCCTATGGTTTTTGAAAGAGGCTGTCCCGTATGTGCTTTTAGGTGTTCTTATTGTAAATATACTTTATGCACTACACATAATTGAATTCATAGGAAGGATTGCCGCTCCTGTGGTAACTGGAATTCTTGGACTGCCAAAAGATGCAATAGGAGCATTGGTCGTTGGCTTCTTAAGAAAGGATGTAGCAGTTGGAATGCTTGTTCCATTAGGATTAAAAATGAATCAAATGGTGATTGCATCTGTGGTTCTGACGATGTATTTTCCCTGCGTAGCGACCTTTGCCATTTTAATCAAAGAACTTGGAATAAAAGATATGATAAAATCAGCTCTGATTATGATTGTCTCAACATTGATAGTTGGTGGAATATTAAATCTTATTTTATGAAACTTAAACCCTTGCGATCCCGATATATCAGCGATTTTTCAGGCATAAATAATTTGACTTTTAGAACAAAATTTAGGACAAGTATCTTATGTAAGATACAACTATAATAGAATTTGATAAATAATCCTCATGCTTATATAATATTTAATTTAACAATTGGTCAAGTTAAATATGGCGGTCTTTATTTTCTGCCTTAAATTATGTTTC
>JACNFI010000305.1 GCA_014384665.1 Candidatus Cloacimonadota bacterium | reverse complement strand
GAAACATAAATATGGAGGAAAATCAAATGAGCTATTTTGAGAAATCTAAATTTTCGTTATTACTAATTCTAGTTTTTTTTGTTATCAATGTTTATTCTAACGAATATAAATCAAAAGAAGAACGTTTAAGTCAAGCATTTGGTTATATATACGGACAAGAATATTCTCTTGCGAAAATTGAAAAAATTTATCCTGAATTGAAAGGAGATATATTAAAATCTAGACTAAAATTTAAATCTTCATTTGGTAATGCACAAAAAAATATCGAATTGGAATTAAATAAGGTAATGGGTGATTACTTCAATTCCTATAAATCAAAAATTAAATTACAATTAAATGAAGTATTAGATAATCAATCATATGATAAAGAAGCGGTTATTAATTTTTTAAAAGAAGTTAATAATCACGCAGAAGGAAATATTGAAAGCCCTATTAAAGAGACATTGCTATCTTATGAATATATTAATTCACCTCATAAAGAATTCTTAAATGGTTTTACTAAAACGTTTCAATCTAAAGGACATCCAAAAGCAAAAGGTGTAGATTTTCAAGTTAGTGTGCCGGAAAGCTGGTTACAAGAAGAAGGTAATCGTCCTAATGTAATTCAAAAATTTACAAGTGAAAATGGTAAAGGATTTGAATCTGTTATTTTAATGGTTAAAAATATACCTTTGGATGAAGACTATAAAATAACAGATCAAGAATTAGATGAATTATTCTCAAATGATGGGCTTAAAGAATTTGTGCCCGAAGGAGGAAAATATATTTCAGGAAAACCTATTACTATTGATCGGTACAAGGGAGGTATGTTAGAATTTGAGCAAACTTTGGAAAGGTTAGATCTGCAGATTAAAATGCGAGGTATTCATTTTATAACTGTTATAGGTCATAAAATGATTTTTGTTCAATGTATGCTTGGTGCATTAATTGGAGAAATTAACACCGATGATGAATTTAAAAAATTCCAACCTTTGTTTAGGTTAATTGGAAACTCGATAATTATTCAAGATAAATATATTGGAAAAGATATTAATAGATCAGAAAAGAACAATAGATTGGAAAATACTGGATATGAATCACTTCGAAAAAATGCTTCAAAAAAATTAGATGAAGGTATAGGTAGAATTTGTGTTTTTTTCTTATTAATTCTTATTTACATCATTTTTAAAACAATTCAATGGTTTGTTATTAAAACGAAAATATCAGAAGATTTGATTATTAAAGCAAAAAAAAATATAAAAAATTTAGGGAAATATGCTTTAATCTGGGCATTAATCCAGATAATATCATCACTGATCTTTATTACATCTTGGGGAGTTGGTAATCTAATTATTATGTTTATAATTGGTTCTTTAGTTAGTTTCTTAGGCTATAAATTATATAAAAAAGAATCTTTATCCTTAAAACCAATTATTTCAATATTTACAATAACTGCAACTTTCGTATTTGTAATTCCAATTATAGCAATATTATTTTTAATTCAAAATGAGAATTCATTTGGTTTATTAGGATTTTTATGGATTAAATTTTTTAATATGATAGAAATAATACGATTTGGTCCGGCATTTCTAACTTTGATTTTATGTTTCTATAGTATTTCAAGTATGTTTTCATATTTAAAAATCAAAAATTCACTAAATTGAAAAAAAGCCCATAACAAAAATATCCACACCTGACTTCATTTAAAGTCTTGAGGTTTGTTTTGGGTTTAGTATGCAATAATAAGTTTGGTTGTTTGTAAAGGATGGAGTGGCATACTCGACCGTTAGGAGAAAACAAAATGGAGGAAGTATGAGAAGTGTCTTAAAATATTTTCTACTTATTGCAATAGCATTTCTTTTTATTATTCTACATTCAAACGGTATCCCCTATCAAAAAAATACACTTAGCAATACACCTACGAAAATAATAGATAAAACTGAAGATGTACCACAATATATTTCTTCCAATAATTCAATTGAAATTCTAAATCAAATAAACATGAATATTTTAAAAATTCTTCCCAAATCAATATTAGGTATCCCTATAAGTATTTTATTCACAATTTTATTAACATTGATAATCTCTCTAATTTGTGTTTATTTTGCATATTACTTATCTACAATAAAAAAAAGAAAAAACCTGATTATTTTGTTTAAGTATATGATAAGTTTACTAATTCAAGCGTCAAAAAATCAATCACAAAATTTCAAGAAAATAATTGAATTATTAAATGAGAAAAAAAATTATCACGATTATCCATTAGGTATGAAATGTAATTTCAACCTTAATTTATTGAATAGATTACCATTAGATATAATTATTGAAAAAATCATTAAGAAAAAGACAAAATCTGAAATTTTAAGTAACTTTCTAACTCACTTAAATATATTAGACACCATTTCAAATATATATAAAGTTGATCATGAAAAGATGGTATATAAATTTAATCAATATTTAAAAAGTTGGAATTATAACATTGATAAAATTCGAGAAGCGTTTGATAGTTATGTTTCATATTTTAAATTACAAGGAGGATATAAACGTGGAGTCGATACGTTTTTTGATGATTTTGATTTGATTTATTCAAACCTTCAAAAACAGAAAGAATATTTAGATTACTATGTAACAATTGAATATTTTTTAGATCCTTTACACGATCTCTGTAAAAGAAATATAGCGAATATTACTGCTTTAACTCTTTTAAATCACATTCTTGCATGTAAAGCTTCATTCAATGATTATTTGAGAACAAAAGAAATCTATTCTGGTATATGTACTCATTACATGAATAAGATAAATGAGTCTTCAGATTTCCTAGAAAAAAATTTAGAAAATGTCTTTAAATAGCAGTTATGCAATGAATTCGCCTAACAATATGTCTGCGGGTAGGCTAGTCTGTCCGTTTTCGTTCGAATTGTTCCGATTCAAACTTTGGTTGGTCTGTCTGGGCGGAATCTTCCGATTCCGCAGC
>JACNFI010000304.1 GCA_014384665.1 Candidatus Cloacimonadota bacterium | reverse complement strand
TACATCAATGATTGGCTCGTTAGCGATTTCAGGAATTCCGCCATTTAATGGATTCTTTGCAAAATTGATAATCATAATTGCTTGTATTCAGGCAGGGCATCCTATTTATGCAGGTTGGGCAATTCTTGTAAGCGTCATAACACTTGCATATTATCTTAAAATGCAGAAATATACATTTTACGGAAAGCAAAATTTCAAAGAGATATTAGAAAAAGTCCCAATCACTCTAAAAACATCAATGATTATTCTTGCTGGACTATGCCTTATCACATCAATTTTAGTAATTCCTGGAATTAAAGAAGCAACATTGGACAAAATAACAGATGTAATTTTGGATAAAACTAAATATATTGATTACATAAAACCTCTACTTCTTGGGGGCAGACAATGAGGATAAAAGTAAAAAGCAGAATTACTGTATTCATTTTATCTTTTATTACCTATTTTATCATCACGCAAATAGGCAAATTTGATTGGCAGGAACTTGTTGTTGGCATTGTTATATCCTTTATTACTGCTATTGTTGCTGGTGATATCCTTATTATGGAGAAAAGAAAATTTAAGTTTAGTAGAATTTTTTATACGATTTGTTATATTGTCAGATTGTTATGGGAAATCATCAAGGCAAATTTTCATGTGGCGTATTTAGTTATTCATCCCAATCTTCCAATTAAACCCGGAATTGTAAAAATCAAAACAAATTTGAAAACAGATGCTGGTTTGACAATGCTGGCAAATTCAATTACTCTCACTCCTGGCACAATGACAGTTGATATCAACAAAGAGAAGGGCGAAATGTATATTCATTGGATAGATGTGAAGACTACGGATGTTGATGAAGCAACAGAAGCAATTGGCGGACGATTTGAGAAAATTATAAAGGAGATTTTTGAATGAGAGCATTTAGATGGCTTATCGGCTTTATTGTAATTGTTTGTTTTCTAATAATAAATTTCTTCGTCTTTGATTATAAACTTATATTCAAGTTGATGAACATAGGACTTTTTAGTGCTCTTCTTATTTTGATTCGTGTAGTTTTTGGTCCATCTCCAGCAGACAGAATCGTGGCGGTTGACATTCTTGGAATTTTGGTAGTGGGCATTTGTGCTCTGATTGCTGTCACATTTGACCAATCATTTTTCATTGATATTGCGATGGCATGGGCATTACAGAGTTTTATTGCGACATTAGCTTTAGCGAAATTTTTGGAAGGGAGGCAGTTAGATGAGTAACATAATTGGATATATTTTAATTTGTATTGGATTGGCTTTTGATTTTTTTGGCGTTTTAGGATTAGTAAGATTACCAGATGTGTATAACCGTCTGCAAGCAGCTACGAAGTGTGTTACATTTGGCACTGCTGGAATTTTAGCAGGCGTGTTCGTAATGGAAGGTTATAGTGTAATGGGCTTAAAGCCGATTATCTGTCTTATTTTTATTTTGCTTACTGCTCCTGTATCTGCTCATGTTATTTCCAGAGCTGCGCACCGCGCAAAAATTAAACTTGCAGATGAAACAATTGTTGATAAATATGAAGAAGATAAAGAATTATTAGACAAAGAGGATAATTGAAATTTGAAACTGGAAACTTGATATCGGATTTTCGTTGTCCAATTTCAAATATCAAGTTTCAAGTTTTTTCAGGAGATTGATATGTTTTTACCAAAACTTCGTGAACTTAAAGAAGCACTTACATCTTTTTTTTCTAAACCATATACAAGTAAATATCCCTTTACAAAAGAGCCGTATGAGCCAATTAAGGAATTTAAAGGCAAACCAAAGTTTGATGAAGAAAATTGTGTCGGATGTGGAACCTGTGCCCAGGTTTGCCCAGCAGAGGCTATTGAAATAATTGATTCAGTTGAAAAAAAGTTGCGTATTTTAAAAATAAATTATTCTCATTGTATATATTGTGGTCAGTGTGAAGAGCACTGTATTACTGAAAAAGGCATCAAATTATCTAATGATTATATCACTGCTGTATTCAGTTCTGACAAAGATGCAGATACAATGCAGATAGATAAGGAGCTTCTTATTTGCCAGAATTGTGGAAGTATAATTGGATGTGCGGATCACTTGGATTGGATAATTGACCGTCTTGGTCCAAAAGCCTATGGAAACCCAAATCTAATAGCTCATCTTCAGAAAAGATTTGCAGATATACCTGAATCAAAAATAAAAGACAAATTACGAAGAGAAGATTATTATAAACTGTTTTGTCCAAAATGCAGACACCAGATTGTTATAAAAGATGTTTTCGGATAAATTAAAAGACCTGATTAACGCTTCCTAATTTTATTGATTAATGGTTTTTATTTCTTGACTATTTTTAAGGCAAATTAGAAATAACATTTTATTCTGTAAGCTCCGCGACGGATTCCTGATTTATTCAGGTCTGGTGGATGAAAAAATGGAGGAAATATAATGTCTTACAAAGTAAGTATTATAATAGAAAAAGATGAATACGGATATTATGCCTTTTGTCCTGACCTTGAGGGATGCCAATCTCAAGGAGATTCTTTAGAGGAAGTTATTGCTAATATTAAAGAGGCTATAGAATTATATTTAGAAACATTACCAAAAGATGAAAGAAGTGTATATCTGAGTAAAGAAATTCTCACTACAACAATGGAGGTAAAAGTTGCCTAAACTTCCAAGATCAACTGCAGATGAAGCAGAGAAAATGCTGTTAAAATCTGGATTTGAAAAGATTAGAACAAAGGGAAGCCATAGGATATATCTTAAAAGTAATAGAAGAATTGTAATTCCATTTCATAAAGGTAAATTATTACATCCCAAGATAATTAAACAAGTATTTAAAAGTATTGAGAATGAAAAATAATTTCTTCATTTATTTTTGCAATAAAATCGTGATGGAAGATGTTTTTTGATGAATTAAAGACTTTAATCAATACGATATCAAATAAAAAAACTCTATTTGTTGGCTTGGGCAATTATCTCCG
>JACNFI010000303.1 GCA_014384665.1 Candidatus Cloacimonadota bacterium | reverse complement strand
CGCATCAACCTAGGCTATATGTATGTCATTATAAGAGTACACTGCGATACTCGCTCCGTCTGACTGCCCTGAATCGTCTGTCAACCTCGTATCGCCCACAAGCGTGTTTCCGTTGTTGTCGAGCTTGGTGTAATATATCTCAGTGTTTCCATCTCGCGTATCATGCCAGGCTATGTGTACATTGCCACTGGAGTCTGTAGCAATCGATGGCGAGGAATCTCCTACGGCATTTGTCAGCCCTGTATCGCCCACCAGCGTATTCCCGTTGTTGTCGAGCTTGGTGTAATGTATCTCCCAGTTTCCATCCCGAAAATCGAACCAAGCGATGTGTACATTTCCACTGGGGTCTACGGCAATTGATGGGTCTCTGGAAGCCCCTAAGGCATTTGTCAGCCGAATATCACTTGACCATATAATATCTGCCATCGCAGGTTTAGGCGACCAAGCAATGAGAGCCACACCTATTGCGAGGAAGAAAATTCCTCGTAGTAATTTTTTGTTATTCATCTTATTCTCCTTTACCCCGTGAAATTCCTTTTTTATTTCACTGGGGTTTTTCCCCGATTCTATCGGGATTTGTTTTTTACTTTTTTTCTTTGTAAAACTTGACACTCGGATGTATTAGAGTGTTAAGTTATATTTGTTCTCTACCCTGCTTAAGGGTAATGAGGGTTTGCCCCGGTTGTGGGCTTTAGAAATGTATCTCCATCGGGGTAGACCCTTTCATGTTCAGGCTCACCGAGACTAACTTGTTCAGGCTCGAAGAGACTAATCGGTCTTTTATACATCGTATCCTCCTTCCTTTTTCCTGGCATCATATTAACAGATTTTCGGGAGCAATATAGATTGCCAGGTCTCTTTTTTGCTCCTGAATTCTCACCGCAGAGACGCAAAGACCGCAGAGTTTTTATTAAATTAAAATACTAAAATTATCTCTGCGTGCTCAGCGACTCCGCGGTGAAATTACTTCAATATAACACATTTTTTTGTATCCTTTTTTCTACCTCACCCCCTGTAGAAATATTCAGCCAGCTGAATTTCACGGGGTGAATTTTATTACACCCAATTACGCTTATATTCTTCCAAAGTCATTCCCTTTTCCCAGGTGCTTTCAAATAAATTCTTCAGTGCCTTAGCAAAGACGGGATGAGTTATAATCATAGTTGTTATACTTTGTGTAAATGAAATTGGATCCTCTAAGGCAAGCATTGTTATCCTTTCATCAAAGATAGCTAACTTCATTGGTAATTTCTTTATTATTCTTACTTTTTCATTATTAGAAATTAGACCAGATACTATTTTTACAAATTCTTTTTTTTCAGATTCAGATTTAATGCCCTTATATTCACAGATGCACCTGTTCTTCATCTTTATCCTATGATTGTTAGTGTTAAGAAGTCTTTTTTCTTCTGATATAGCTTCATCAGGTGTACAAGAATAGGGTGGTTTTGCAAAGGTAAGAATTTCTTTTTTTGCATTCTTATTATTATTCTTCCATTTCTTTGCAACTTGCTCTCTGTCTTTCACAATTTCAATATATTCTAAAGGATCATCTTTATAACTACTATTTTTATGAATTAATGAAAGTTGCTTTTCCAATACTGAAGCTATTTTTTCTCTTCTTATTAATTCCTGTTGGTAAATAGATAGAACATTATTTATTGCAATATCTGGTTCAATAACACTGTAAATTTTTTTCCCATCTTCATATCTTTCATTGCATACACCCTTGTTAACTAAATTTTGTAATACTTCATATATTTTAGTTCTTGATATAGTTGTTATTTTTGCAATTTCAGGCGCTTTAAATTCTTTTTTTTGCAACATGGTTATATAAATTTCTGCTTCTCTTCCTGTTAATCCTATTTCTTGTAATCTTTTAATTAGATCCATAAACTTGCCTTTTTTCTATGTCCCTTAAATAGGGATAAATTTTTTATTACAATAAAAGGGACACAAAAAATACTTGTCAAGAAAAAAATTATTTTTTTTAAAAAAGTTACCCGATTTTTAGTCTTTTATATGTTTAATTGCCACAATAGTAGCGAGTTAAACATATAATATTGTAATGAGAATTTACTAAAAAAACTTATAATTTTATTCGTATGGAATTAAAAATCCTTACATCTTTTAGCTTAACCTTCTAATTTTCTTGTGTTAAACTCTCCACCAAAATGTTAAAATTGGTGATAAATAATTCATAAAAAAAGGCGGAATATTTTTACTCCGCCTATACAATGATTTTTCAATCTTATAAATGTTACTTAATTAGGATTTATCCTAAAAAGCACCCCTTCGCTTAGACTACGGAGTGTAAACTTTCCATTGCAGTTCTCGGCTCATCCCAAGAAGAAGGAACGAGCCAAGTCCTGCTGTATGGACTTGCCTTTCAACGAAGTGGAAGGCGAGAACAGACAAAATACACATTTCGTAATTCTAAACTTATGTGTCAAAAAAAAGTAAATTCCTATGGAATTGAATTACTCAAAAAGGTAAATTTAGGAAGCAAAGCCTACAAAAATAGTTTCTTCTTTTATAATCAAAATATTGGTATAATCGTGTTTAAAATTACTTTTTATACTTGCTTTTTCTCTTTTTTAAATACTCTTTGCCTTTCTCAATAAGTTTTAATAACTTTTTATCCCCTAAAATTGTTAATCCAGCTATAATCATTAAGATGCCTTGTAAGAATGGCAAAAATAATCCAAATATACCCAAGACAATCAAAGTAATTCCAGAAATTTTTTTCAATAATATTTTCATAATTAATTAACACTGTTACTACGGAGTACACTAAATAGTTTACATCTCTTAATCTGGTTTATCGTTTATCCCCGCGGTCCCCGATCTAATCGGGGAGGGGATTGCGAGACTTGAAACGGTTTACGGGTAACGGAAAACGATTCGTCTAACGGTTAACGGATGCCGATTCGAGCCACGCAACCTCAACCGTGTGAATTCATATATATG
>JACNFI010000302.1 GCA_014384665.1 Candidatus Cloacimonadota bacterium | reverse complement strand
TCTTCAAGATATTCTGGATCAATCGTAATTTCCATTGATGGAAGTGCGGTATAAAGTTTGTCAACATGTTCTTGTAAAGATTCTCTTTCTTCTTCTGTTGGTTCTACGAATTTTAGAGATACTGGTAAGTACAGTTTATTTTCCAAGAGAACAGCCATATCTAATAGTTTTTCAATATCTTCATTTTTTTTCTTTTGCAAATCGGATGAATCTGCATCTAAAACCGCAATTTGCTTTTTTAATACTTCAATACTTGTTATTAGTGATAATTCATCCTGATATCCACCAAGTTTTTCAGTTAGCGCATTCAGTTCATCCTTTGACATTTTAACAATGCCACCCCAAGTATTTAAAGCATCAGCAGCCACTCCTTTTATATTCTGTGCATTCTCAAAAACCTTTACCTGTGCATCTCCATATAGTTTAGTTTGAAACGCCAATTCCCCTTGTATCTTTTCAATTTCTTTTACTAAACCTTCTTGTGTTTTGAACTCACTATTAGTCTCTCTCAATTTACTATTAAGTGCAATCATTTCAGACGTCAACTGCACCTTTTTCAGTTTGTTAATTGTCTCTACAGCAACACCCAATTCTTTAAGTTCCGAAATAGTTCTTTGTAAAGAAGTTTGTGTAAGAGATTCAAAGAAATTCATTGCTGCTTTTGTGGATTTAAGTAAGAAGCCCGCTACATCTACCAAAACTGGCAACAACACATCACCGATTGCCTCTTGCATATCACCCCAATAATTATTTAACTGAACTAATTGACCTGCTGTAGTTTTTAGTTCGTCTTCAGCCAGTCCACCAAATCGTTTTTGTAATACCTTTAACGCATATTCAGACTTCTCACTCGCAGTCATGGTTTTTAGCAATTCGTTATTTGTTGTTTTTAATTCAGGAACATATCTTCCGAGCATCTCTACATTACCAGCAATAGCCATTCCTAAATATCTTGCAGCACTTTCCGAGTTAAATGCTGCACTTGAAGCCATATCTTGAGCAAGCGATAAATTTTCTAAACTTTTTTGGTAGTCTCCACTGAATGTAATAAGACTTGTAAGCATTTTAGCAGAATCAGTATCCCCATAAATGGTTGTCTTTTGTAGTGTCGCAAAATAACTCTTTAATTTTCCTTCTGCACTTTCCCACGCACCACCATTTAAGTTTACTGTTGTTTCAAGTTTTTTGTATATCTTTTCTTGCTCCATTGCCATCTTGGTTGATTTGGCAAGAAAATCATAAGTTTTCTTCAAAGCAATCATGCCAGCTGCAAGCGTTGCCACACTCTTTATCGTGGACTTCATCTTTGAATCAAATCCACCCATATCTCTGCTTGCTTGAGCAGAATCAGAAGTTACTTTTATCTTAAGATTTTCGTTCACGCTTTTCTTTCCTTACTTCATTGCAAATTCTTTGTGCATGATTCAATAAATACATAAACCATTCTGCCTCTTCGTATTGATTAATACCCCAATAATAGTGATTGAATCCTTGTTGTATTGAATACATATAATCAATCACTATCTTATTGCAGGACAGTATCTTCTGCCCTTTATGGTTGCAAATTTCATTGCTTTTACAGTCTTGACAAAATACATATTCACCCGCATTTCCATTGATAAGCAGTCCTGGTTGAGAGTTATTCTCAATTACCCTGACTGCTTTTTCAAGTTTTTTTCTATGTCCTCTTTATTTGAGTTCCAATCGGATTCCATTTTCTGTATAGCTTCATCTATTGCCTTGAACTGTTTCGACATAAGAAGTGCTATATTCTCAAGAGTAATATCACGATCAAGCTCCCAGCTTTTCAAAGATAACAACATTCTTATATACTGCATTTTCTCGAAATTGATATTTACTTCAATCTTGCCATCTGTAATTGTTTTTTTCATGCACTTATCTTCAATCTCTGCTCTGTCTTTTCTACTTAGTGCTTTTATCGTGGCAATCTTAACACCATCGAGCTTAACTTCACTTAAGAAGTTTGGTTGTTCATCCATAAAACAATTTTTTATCATGTGTTGTCCGCCGTATATGTTATTGTTATCGGAACATTATTTCCATTATACAATAGTTTGCGTGTAAATCCAGCTTCAAAGATACACCTGTCTGGATCAGGTAAAGTATAATCTGTAATCTGTCCGTAGGTTATTATTGCAAGGGTATTATAAGCAGAAGCGGCGTCTTTCAGCGTAACGGTATCGAGACCCATTGTTTGAATCATTAGTTCGTCAAACACGTTAGCATCCTTCGCTGAATCATACATATAATTCACCTTGAACTCTCCTTGAATCTCACATTGATAGGCACGAGTCCAGACTTGACTATTAACGAACATGAACTTATCATCTGGGAATATTCTTGTTAATGAAATTTCAAAGCTGTTTGCATCTGTAATATGTGTGTCGTGTGAGACTACTGTGGTAAATTGAAACATATAAGGTTTCGTGATTACAACCGCAGCTGCTTGATATGTTTCTGTGGTTTCCCTGTCAACCGTTCCGCACCTAAATGTAGCATCATACATAATCGGCTGTCCAGCAGATCCGTAAATCCTAAGAGTTTCTATCACACATCCATTTACTTCATTTGCTTCGGAAGTTGCGAATTGCTGAACAATAGTATAACTGTTCACGGTATTCTGATTCGTGATAGTATATGGGGAAGAACTATCTCCCGTCATTGCTGTTATCAGAATATTGTGGTCTTTTGTCCATTCACCAGACAAACTTACAATAGATTTCTTCAACCCTGCTATATTTGTGTGATTGTATCGCACAATATATTGATCCTTTTTGCTTAGAGCTACTTGTTCGGGTGCTTCGTTGGTGATTTCCATCTTATCAGCTAAAGCAGTCCAGCCCGCCTCCAAGTCAACCGGATCAACGTTAAATGCACTGTCCGCTTGAATCAGTACATTATAATCATTTCCTGTTCGTAATGCCATCTTTAACCTCCTCTATTAGTCCTGAATTTTTCATTTGTTTTACCAATCCTTTTGGCAGAT
>JACNFI010000301.1 GCA_014384665.1 Candidatus Cloacimonadota bacterium | reverse complement strand
TTTGTAACTTTATGAAATATAAATGTTTATGTGAATAGGACTGTCAAACTCAGGGTTAAAGTACTTAATGAAAAATTGAATAAAAAAGTTGATGTAGTTGTATTTACACATTCTGATGAAGATCATGTAAAGGGATTCTCTGAATTCTTCTACTTAGAATATGCTGCAAAGTATCAATCCGTTGAACGGACAAAAATATCTGAACTTTGGGTACCTGCTGCAATAATATTAGAAACTGGTTTAGATAACGATGATGCCAGAATTCTAAGGGAAGAAGCACGTCATCGTTTTAGTAGAGGAAAAGATATTAAAGTATTTTCAAACCCTGATAAATTGGGAAAATTGGTTAACAATAATAATAAACATTGTATTGTAAATGCTCCTACCTTTGACACCTAATTAACAACCAATACGCATTAACAGTGCGTTTCAATTTTCAAAATTGCGAAAATTGTCCCTACAGTTCACAACTATTTACTTTTTGATTTGAGTTTTTAGTTTTTGAATTTCTCCATATATTCTCTTGTTTGCTCTTCTGACATCAGATTCAGTGGTTGCTTGATCCGCAAAACAGCAAATATTTTTGACGCCAACGCATTATGATTACTTTTCATAAAATATTTCTGACCTTCGATCTCGATCTCGCTGAATTCCATCTTATCCAACGATGCTTTGATCCTTTCTGTCGAAAAATCTATTTTCCTTCTACGCAGACATAACTCTAATTCCCGCTCCAACAGGAAAGCAATAAAACAACACACAAAATGACCTGCAACATGTTCGGGAGTCCATAAAAATATCGGTCGCGTTTCCATTGTGGATTTCAAGATGCGGAACGATTCTTCAATTTTGAAAAGATAATGATAATTATCGATCACTGCTCGTGGCTCTAATGAAAGATCACTGCATTGAATCGCATAAAATCCATCAAAACGGGATTCTTCCAAAATTTTCTCTTCATCCAATTTCAAATGATAACTTTCATCCTCGACTTGCTGACGGTCATCAGTTACAAACCGCTTGTATCCTCTCCTACCGGAGATTACCGATTTATTATTGTTGGAAATTACTTTCATTGCTTTCTCGATGGCTCGTTCTCTATCTTTCGCATCTTTACGAGCCCGTCTGGATGAAAATGTGCAGATCAATCTCTCCACAAGTTTCTCCTTGATCCATTTTTTTCTTCCGCCGTTTTCAGAATATTCCAAATCTTCATATTTGATCACATTAGTATGATCTAACACTTTGTATTTGAATAGGTTGGAATCATCTTCAAAATCTTCCCGCCAATAATAAAGATCATTATTCCCGAGCCTTTGGTAATCTTTATCAGATAAGATTTCTTCCTGAACCGATTTCTTCATATTTTTGATACGAGCACTCACAATATAATCAAAACCATTATCTTTGATATGTTTGAGATTCAGTTTGGAATTGATGCCTTTATCCGCCACGATGATCACTTTATTCAAATTAAATTGCTCTTTCAATTTCCTTAAGATTTTGAGTAATGTCTTGGAATCAAATGTATTTCCCGGATACAATTCATAACCGACCGGTCTTCCTTCACAATCGATCAACATTCCCAGAACAACCTGAACTTCATTGTATTTACCCGCTTTACTGAAACCAAAATCACGCAGACTGTCCGGAACTTGTGATTCAAAATGAAAGGTCGTTACATCATAAAAAACAATATCAACCTGCATATTGAAAAGGTCTCTATTCCTGGAAAACAAAACATTTTCGATAGCAGATTTATTCTCCGCCATAATATCAAGTGAACGATAGAAATGGTGAAGCGGAATGTTTTCTTCGTTTGATAAATAATTTTCCTGATTTCTTTGCAAAAAATATTTAGAAGAAGGTCGCAACAACTGATTGATAACCATCAGAAATATGGTTTGAACAAAATCGAATTCGTTTTTGCGTTCGCTGATCAAACTCTCCAGCAATCCTGACAATGAATATTTGTTCCATAAACTCTGAAAAGCAACATAACCGTAATTGACACGAGATGTTTCTTTAATTGTCGAAATATCGCGGATATTACTTTGCTCATCAGTTTTTCGTTTCAAATACTTTTGCAGTCCTCTGATAATATTTTCCAAACCGGATTCTGCTAAAATATCGGCTCTACCGAGATTGACTATTGTTCGATGTTTAGATTTCCCATCCTCTCGATAGCTTTCTACGATTTTCAGATAATCGTGACCTTTTGAACGAGTAGCTTTGACAAACATTTTTTAATCTCCATCAAATTTTTGAAGAGACACTACAGTTGAGACGCCTTATTTGTCAATAAAATATTTGTACTAAAAGATAATTAATTTGAAAGTTGTCCCTACAATTTACGGTTTGTCAAAAAATAAAAAAAGGGAATCCTTTATTAATGCTGGTCTACACGTTTTGATGTTGAAATTATATGGGGAAACTGTCAAAGGCAAGAACAACCTGAAAGCATGGGGAAAAATGTTAAAAAAAAATTTATATTTTTATTATTTTTATTACCAAGCCTACTATCCGCAACCATTATCAACATCCCGGCTGACCAGCCAACCATCCAAGCAGGAATCGATGTAGCAGTAAATGCCGACACTGTTCTGAAAGCACCAGAAACATACACAGAGAACATCAATTTCTCTGGAAAGAAAATCCTGTGTCAATGGCTCAAATTCAACTCTGGATCATCTTCTGATTAAAGGCAATGAATCCTGCTCTATTCTTTTCTCTTTCATCTCCCACGCTTATCAACTGCACGGCTTCTGCTAACACATCTCAATTTCCTAGCGAAAGATTTATATTTCTTAATTGATTTTTCATTCATACGATTCTCTTCATTAGTTGAAATAAAGTTTCATCTTCATAATAATTTCCAGCAAATTGAATTCCAAAAGGCAGCTCTTCGGATAGCCCAAAGGGGATGGATATTGTCGGAACACCCGCATAAGTCCAGGGAAGGTTCATTGCCGGATCTCCGGTAGAATTTAAACCTGGGGGAGCAGTTGTA
>JACNFI010000300.1 GCA_014384665.1 Candidatus Cloacimonadota bacterium | reverse complement strand
CTCATGCTACGGGGTTTATACTCATATCACATCCAACGGGATGAATAAGATTAAAAGTCCTTTAGATGATATGAATTTTGAAGGAGACAAGTAATGGAGTTATAACACCAAAATTGTGGTTATCACACTATAAAAAATAGTAACTATAGGTAGTTATACACAATAATGTATTAGGCGTGTCGCACAGTAGTTATAGGCAATAAAAAAAAGTGGATATTTATATCTTTGGAGTATAATAATGTACGATCTCAATGAAATAAAAAATTGTCTCATCTGTGAACGTAAAAATGATAGTGCTGAACTAATTCCTGAAAATAGCCGAAAACAGAAGCTTATGATTGTTTGTAAATATTGTGGAATGTATATTCTTCCGCAAAGTTGGCGAGGTTATAGTTATATTCGTGAATTAGATAAGAGAACAAAGAAGAAGCTCACTTTTTGTCTTAAAAACAATGAATTGGATTACGCAAAAAGCATAACAAAGGATGATGTTAAGAACAAAATGCTTAAAGCTGGAAAAGTAAATTTTGAAATACCGGAAAAATTCTCTCAATATCAGATACGCATTTATGGATATAAACCTCCGATATTTAGCAACGAGCACGATATTAAAAAATATATTTCTAAGCGTGATGATTTTCCAGAATCTCTTGAAGAAAGAATGATAAGCGTTTTAATGTATTTTTACAAAAATGAAGGGATTGATGGAAAATTTATAAACATCCCAGAGGAAGATTACAATCTTATAGGCTTAGCAAATTCAGATGACTTGCATAGAATTGCAATTAATTTAAAAAGAAAAGATATGATAATTGCAAATATAACAGAACTGGGATTGGAAAGTGCTACTTTATCTGTTGACGGACAATTACATATTGAAAATTTAATTAAAACAAATAAACAAAAAGCAGTTATTCAATTTTCAAAGAAAAAAGAGAGAAACAAAGATCTATTAAATGAAACCAAAACCCTATTGCATAAATATCCAAACATAGAAAAACCTTATCTCTCAGGATTAGAAAAATATTCTAAAGGAATTTATAAAAGAAATCTTCTTGATGATATGAGATTATCATTAGAATTATTGTTAAAAGAAGTTCTAAATAATAACAAAAGTCTTGAAAATCAGGTTTCAGAAATTGGTAGATTTCAAAAAGCGAAAGGTTCATCAAGTGAGTTAACAAATATGTTTGTGAAGCTTGTTGATTATTATTCTAAATACCATAATTCTTATATTAAACATAATGATAATGTTAAACTATCTGAAATTGATATCATAATAGATTTAACATCTAGTTTTATAAAGTTTTTAATTAAGATTTACGAGGAATAATGCCTGTAACAAAAGTATCCACGCCAGACTTCTATCAAAGGTTTTGTGGTTTGTTTTGGGTTAAGTTTTCGTTCAAAAATTTGGTGGTTTGTGAATGGATGGCGTGACATACTCCGGGCGTTAGCAGTTTTATAATTCAAAATAGTTGACCATAAAAAATCATTAGAAAATAAAAGGAATGGAGATAAATGATGGATAAAAAAGTAAAATATTGGGTTGAAATATCTGAATATGATTTTGAGACGGCAAAAGCAATGCTTAAATCTAAAAGGTATTTGTATGTTGGATTTATGTGTCATCAAGCCGTTGAAAAAATTCTAAAGGCTTATTATGTGTCTTTAAAGAAATCTCAACCTAAATTTACTCATCGGTTAACTTATCTAACGGAATCGACAGATATAGAAAATCAATTATCTAATGAACAAAAGTTTTTCATAGATGAATTAGAACCATTAAATATTGAAGCAAGGTATCCGACCTATAAAGATAAACTGTTTAAAAAATTATCTTTTCAGAAATGTAAAGAAATAATTAAAAGCACAAAGGAATTTTGCCAATGGATCAAAGAAAAGTTATAAATATTGTAAAACAATTTGGTGAATTAGTAAGACAAAACTATCAAGTTAATCAAATATATTTATTCGGTTCTTATGCAAAAGGAAATGCAAAAGAGGAAAGTGATATTGATGTTGCAATAGTATTAGATAAAATCGGTGATGATTGTTTGGAACAATCAACAAGACTTTTTCAATTAAGAAGAAAAGTTGATTTGAGAATAGAACCGATTTTATTGGAACTAAATAATGATATTTCAGGTTTTTTGGAAGAAATTCAAAATAATGGAATTCTTGTTTACCAATCATAATCTGATGTTGGTTAGAAATGAAAATAATTGCATCAATATAGTTGATGTTAATTACCAGCCCATAAAGGCGTTTCCACGACAAGTCGTGGCACACAGAATCGTTAGGCAAGATTGCATGCTATAATGAAATAACCGTCAATAGAAATAAGGTTAATAATAATGAGAGATAAAAATGTTATTGAGGAAAAGACAAAAACACTTATTGAAATGACAGCTGAGTTTTGCATTACATACCTTGATGAAGATTACAAGCAACTATGTGAGAAACTCATACGAAAAATGTCACGCAAGCGAAATGTACCATTCCTTTATGGTCGGATAGATATCTGGGCAGCAGCAATAGTCTATGCCTTAGGCCAGATCAATTTTCTCTTCGATAGAAGTTTTGAACCATACGCAAACGTTGATGATATTTGCAATTATTTTGGCACATCTAAGAGTACTACTTCACAGAAAGCTAAGCTCCTCCGTGATATGTTCAAAATGGGATATTGGGATAGTGAATTCTCCACAACCAATATGAAGAAGAGCAAACCTTTTCCATTTTTATGATGGTAAATGCTTAAAAGAAGGTCGTAAAAATTAAAGGCTTGAATCTAACGCGTAAATACGAAATATGGAGCAAACAAAAATGAAAAACATACTTTTATTATTAGCATTAACAATCCTGACTTTCAATCTATATGCCTTTGAAATAACAGGAGATATTAAATCCTGGCAAAAAGAGGATTTCTGCGGATTTGACAAAGTTGGTGATTCTTCTGCTGAGGTTGGAGATATTACATCTGTATTTATCAGGTTAGAGGAAAGTAAGTTGTTT
>JACNFI010000299.1 GCA_014384665.1 Candidatus Cloacimonadota bacterium | reverse complement strand
TTAGTAAAATTCAAAATTTCTTGACTTATATTATTCGGTATTTAAATTTTTAACATAAATATAACATATTCGGAGAAATGATGAAATTTAAAATTATCTTCATATTATTAACAATTTTTATTGCAGCAGATCTATCAGCTGCTTTTCCTTTTAATAGATACACAGGAGAGGAAACACAATGTTTTACTGCTCGTAGTTTATCTATGGGTTCTGCTGGAATTGCTAACAGCAAAGGTGCACTTAATGCACTAAATAATCCAGCTATTTTGGGTTTGTTAAATAATAAGTTAAATATTCAATTTACGACAAATATAACCAAAGACGATGAGGACAGAGCATATCCAATTTACGACTCTTTTGATTCCTACATTGAGGATGCAGTTTATGTCTCTAATGCTCATTTCTTTGATAAATATTTCTTTGGAATTTCATATAATGTTAATTTCAAACCTTTGAGAATTAGTGCTGGATACACTTATGCTCCTCTGTACGATTTTAATTTCAAATATGAAGAAGAGGTGCGGAATAATGAGAATACTAACTATGGCAATGAGCCAAAGAAAATTGCTATTAATACTTATGATGGAAAAGGTTCAATAAATGCACATACACCCTGTATAGCTATGAATCTTTATAATAAAGATAGTTTTCTCCGCTCTCTATCAGTTGGAGCAGGAATTTCTTTTCTTAAAGGAGAAAACGAGATAGATTCAACGATTATTTTCACAAACTGGGCAAAAGAACAGATGAGTACCGGTCCAGATACCTCCTTCATCCCTGATATAATTTATAGTATGAAAAATGAATATTCTGGAATTCGTTTTCAGGGTGGTATGATAATAGGTTTGGGCGATAGAATCCATTTGGGCTTTTCTTATATCAATAGAACTGAAATATCCAAAAATTACAAATCTACTAATGATACAGTATGGGCAGACACCACAATATATTATCCTTCCAGTATGGGTTTTGGACTTGAATATCATCCGAGAAATGTGTGGGATACAAAGTTTACTATAGAAGCAAAATTAGTAAAATGGAGTGATTACAATATACTTTATGATGATATAATTGAATATTCAGCAGGTATGGAACATATAACTTATAATGGCATTCCAATTCGTCTTGGATTCAGATATCAACCTTCTGGACGGAACAAGGAAGTTACTCTAACTGCTTTCTCGGCTGGGACTGCAATAAAATTACCATATAATTTTGTGCTGGATTTAGGTATTGAGATTGGAAAGAGAAATTATCAGGAAAAAGACCTGTTCCCTGATGGCTATTATGCAAACGAAAAGCTATGGGATACCACACACAATGAACTTCCTGAAGATAGAGAAAATCCTGACAAGGTAACAAATTTTATGATAAATGCAATGACAACGATTTCATGGAGATTTTAGAGTCAGAAATTAGCCACTGATTTACACGGATATTCACGGATAAAAATTATTTTATTACATAAAAATCTGTGTTTATCTGTGAAAATCTGTGGCAAAAAAAGTTATAAAAATGAAAAATATTGAAGGAATCAAAGTGATAATAAATTCACATAAAAGGAATCTCAAAAAAAGATTTAAGGTTAAATCCATAAGTCTATTCGGCTCTTACTTACGAAATGAGGAAAATGAAAAAATTGATATTGACCTGCTGGTAGAGTTTTCCACAACAATTGATCTATTTGAATTTATTAGATTAGAAAATTTCTTGAGTCAATTATTAGGAAGAAAAGTGGATATGGTTATGAAAGATACTTTGAAACCTCGTATAAAGGACAGAATATTAAAAGAAGCGATTGCTATATGAAAAGAGATTATAGAGTTTATATTGATGATATCCTTATGGCTATTGATAAAATAGAAAAAAAAGTTTGCCAAAATTGAAAACTCAAATTAATGAAGTATTAGAAAAGATAAATGGTGAAAGTAAAAAATTAGAGTTGTGAGTTACGAGTTAGGAGTTACGAGTTAGAAGTTAGAGGTTATGAGTAAGCAGGTAGAAGGGATTACAAAAGAGATACTAAAAAATCGAAATAAATAATATGTTATATTTTAAAGAGAAAAACCTAAGAATTTACAATGACGATATTTTACAAATAAATGCCATTCCTGAAAATAGCATAGATTTAATTGTAACTTCGCCACCCTACAATGTTGATATTAAATATGGCGAACATAATGATAAAATGTCATATTCTGATTATTTGATTTTCACTGAAAAATGGCTGTCAAAATGTCTTCATTTATTAAAAAAAGATGGTCGCTTTTGCTTGAATATACCACTTGATAAAAACAAAGGTGGAGCTCAAAGCGTATTTGCCGACATTATTTCTATAGCAATGAAGATAGGCTGGAAATATCATGCTACAATTGTATGGAATGAGGGAAATATTTCGCGACGAACTGCATGGGGAAGTTGGATGTCAGCTTCTGCTCCATTTGTAATTGCTCCAGTAGAAATGATCGCTATTTTATATAAAGAATCCTGGAAAAAGCGAAGCGGGAGTAAGAAGAATGATATCACTAAAAAAGAATTTATGCAATGGACAAATGGTGTATGGACTTTCAGCGGTGAAAGCAAGAAAAAAATTGGACATCCTACACCCTTTCCAATTGAACTACCAAGACGATGTATAAAACTCTTTACTTATGTTAGCGATATTGTATTAGACCCCTTCGCTGGAAGTGGTTCTACTTTAATAGCAGCAATAAAGACTAAGAGAAAGGCCATAGGAATAGATATTGATAAAAGTTATTGTGAGTTAGCAAAAAAAAGGATTGTCAAAGAATGCGATATTTACCAAACCAACCTAAATGAAAGTGTAATTAGATGAATAATACGAAAAAGTCTATATCAAATTTAATTTTAGAGTATTTTAAAAAACACCCAAAACAAGAATTAGCTCACGGACCAGTAGTGGATTGGGTAGAAGAACAATACTTTAAATTATATGGTAGAAAGCCAAGAGATACTTGGCGTGGTATAAGACAATTATATCAAAAAGGGTTTCTAATAA
>JACNFI010000298.1 GCA_014384665.1 Candidatus Cloacimonadota bacterium | reverse complement strand
CAACGGGGCAAGAATTTCTAATTTCTAATAAAATTTCAAATATCAAATATCAAATAACAAATATAAAAGGATTAGTCTTCGGAGATTTTGTTTTTGCACGATTTGACATTTAGGCTTTGTCATTTTATTTGACATTAGGAATTTGGATTTAGAAATTATTGGCTTTATTATTGATTAATATTTCCTCTTTGGTTCTGGCTTGTCCAGGTTAGGGTATAATCATCTAAATATAAGTGTTGCAACAAGAAAATCAGTTATCAGAATCATAATTGAAGAAATAACCACTGCACGAGTTGTCACTTTCCCAACTCCTTCGGCACCACCTTTAGCATAAAATCCTTGAAAACAACCGATGGAAGTTATTATCATTCCAAAAACAATAGATTTTATCAAACCACTCCATAGGTCTATTGGTACAAAAAAATTTCTTATTCCGTTAAAGAATTCAGTTGATGAGATATTATATAATGATAATGAAACTAAATAACCAGACAGTATTCCAAAAACATTTGAAAAAATTGTTAGAATTGGTAACATAATAATACCAGCAATCAAACGGGGTATAATAAGAAAATCAAAGGGATTAATTGATAACATTTCTAAAGCATCTATCTGGTCTGATACTCTCATAGTTCCAATTTCAGCGGCGAGTGATGCGCCAATTTTACCTGCCATTACAAGTGCTGTTAATACAGGAGCAAGCTCAATCATTGTTGATTTACATATTAATGTTCCGATCAATCTATGGGGTAAATAACCACTCGTCTGATAAGAAGCTTGTACAGCAGTTACCATTCCAGTAAAGATAGATGTGATTGCTATCAAGGGTAAAGATTCAACACCAATCTTATGCATCTGCTCAAACAACAGAGAAATTCGCTTGGGGAATTTATTAAAACTTAAAATTGTATGGGAGATGAATAATGAATATTTTCCAATACTTTTAATTGATGATAAAATTGGCTTCCCCAGTTCAAATAAAAGATTTTTTATAAAGTTCAGCATTTGAATTATACTTCATCAATGGGACCAAATTGTGTATATTCGCTTCTAAACTTCAGTTTTATATTAGCCTGCGGTCCATTTCTATTCTTTCCAATAATAATTTCTGCAATACCAGGCGTTTCAAGCTCCTCAGCTTTCTTATAATAATCCTCACGGTAGATAAAAATAACCATATCAGCATCTTGCTCAATAGCGCCAGATTCGCGTAAATCAGCAAGCCTTGGTCTTCTATCTTCACCACCTCTTGTTTCTGGTGCTCTACTAAGCTGGGAAACAGCAATTATCGGTGTTCTTAATTCCTTTGCTAAAATTTTTATTGAACGAGATATTTCACTCATCTCTTGCTGTCTATTTGCTCTACTCTCTACTGGCATTAAAAGTTGCATATAATCAATAATTAATAAATCAAGACCTTCTTCAGATTTTAATCTTCTTGCTTTAGAACGAATATCGGTCATTGTGTTGCTACCCCTATCATCAATAAAAATATGAGCTTCGGATAATTTCTCCGCAACAGTTGTAATAAGAAATATTTTATTCTGGTCAATACCATAACCGTGCAACATCTCATTAAGAGATACTTCCGCACCAGAGCTCAACATTCTCATAAGGAGCTTCTCTTTATCCATTTCTAAACTAAAAATTCCAACATTTTTTTGTTGGTGAATTGCTGTATAAAAAGCTATATTGATTGCAAAAGATGTTTTACCCATACTTGGACGACCTGCTACAACGATAAACTGTCCGGGTTGAAAACCACCTATCTTTGCGTCCAGATTAGAAAATCCTGAAGCAACACCAATAACTCGTGATTTCTGAGAAGCAATTTTTTCAATATTTTGTAAAGTTTCAGGAATAATATTAGAAACTGACTCAAATCCTTCTAACATAAGGTTTTGAGTTACATCAAAAATCGCTTTCTCTGCTTTCTCAACAATAACTTTGCTATCCTTCTCTGAAGTATAACAATCTTCAATAATAATATTTGAAGTATTTATTAAATGACGAAGAGTTGCCTTTTCAAGAACAATCTGGGCATGGGATTCAATATTCGCAGTGGATGAGACTATGTCTGAAATTTTTGAAAGATAAACAGTTCCACCAACATTATCAAAATGACCATCTTTTTTCAATTCATCAATTAAAGTAATCAGGTCAACTTCAATATTTGTTTCAAATAATTTTGCCATTGCACGAAATATCAAACGGTGCGCTCTTTTGTAAAAATGCTCTTCTTTCAAAAGCTCTAAAGCTCTTGCAACTCCCCAATCATCCACTAGCATAGCACTAAGAACAGCAGCTTCAGCATTTAAATCGTGTGGGGGAACTTTAACACTTTCCTGCGAAAGTGGACTCGTTTTTGTTCTAATTTGTCTTTCAGCCATTGTCTAACACCCCTTATAAATAAATCAAATATTATTAAATTCTCGCATTAACATCTTAAGGTCTTCCCAGGCAGGTCTTTTCCATTCCTGATGGTAAAGCAATGCAGAAGGATGATAAGTAACCATCAGACTTGAATCTTGAAAATGATAAAATATTCCTCTCATACTTCCAAGTGATATATCTTTCTTTAGAAGAGCATTACCAGCTACTTTACCAAGTGCACATATTATCTTTGGCTTGATAATTGAAATCTGCTCATAAAGATATGGAATACAGGCAGATATTTCATCTTGTAATGGATTTCTATTACCTGGTGGTCTACATTTTACAATATTTGTAATATAAATCTCTTCTCTTTTTAGAGACATAGCAGCAAGCATTTTATTAAAAAGTTGTCCGGCAGGACCAACAAAAGGACGACTTTGTAAGTCTTCTTGTTCTCCTGGTGCTTCACCAATAAACATTATATCTGCATCTGGATTCCCTTCACCATAAACAAAATTATATCTTGTAGAACTTAATTGACATTTCTTACAATTCTTATATGATAATGCAAGCTTAGTAAGAAGATTCTCCTTATTTGGAGTTTCTACTCTTTCAATAAAAATATCATTTATACCTGATAATTTT
>JACNFI010000297.1 GCA_014384665.1 Candidatus Cloacimonadota bacterium | reverse complement strand
TGGACGATATTGTACACTCTGCACCGGTAATAAATGATAAGATCATAGATGGAAATGCAATGATAACAGGTGTTGGTGAGATGGAAGAAGCACAAGATTTAGCTATAGTTTTACGAGCAGGAAATCTACCAGCACCTATTAAAATCATTGAAGAAAGAAATATTACCATAGATAGGTAGTCAATAAAACAGTATTTTGAAAAACCAACCGTCTAACCACCGCTTCACCTGACAGAAACGCAGTGGGGTTTCACATTTTTCAGTTTAGTTGGCATTCAAAAGCGTATTTGGAAAATTTATAGTTTATCTGCATTTTGCGTTTCTGCAGGTGAGCTTATCCGTTAGGTAGATTTTAGGCTTAAGCAAATTTTATTATTTGTTATTCTAAACTCAGTGCTAAATATTAAAAAAAGAATTTTCAAATGTTTAGATATTTAATTATGTGTAAATTCACAGTTTTGTTATTTATAAAACTTGTCCTTTCTGGTTGAATCAACTATTAATAATTTGGAGACTTTATGAATAGTTTTAGAGTTATAAGGTTAATAATATTGATATTTTTCTTCACAGTTATTCTCTATAAACCAGTCTTTTTACATGGTGGATTGAAGTTGGGTCTTTTTTCTCCAACCAACAGCGAGTTTCCAACAAGTTTTGCAGTTGGATTTGATGGGCGTTTTAATATAACAAAAAAGTTTAAGCTTGTATTTGAAGTATTGTATGTTCATGAAGTTACAGGAAAAAATTTTATATATAGCAAATTTACTGGGTCGGGATTTAAAGATATCAAATCTGATATATTACTAATGAATATTATGTTGTCAGGAGTGTATTATTGTACGGAGAATATCTATTGTGGATTAGGATTAGGCTATTTTTTTACCAGATCTACTAAATTATTATGGGATTTAGAAGATAATGAATGGTACAGTTATAGCGGAAATGTTGATGAACCTGAAGCCCCAGCATATCAGTTAGTTGTTGGATATATGCAAAAGCCAACTAAAATGAGGAAACACTTTCTTCTATTCTGTGAATTAAAATATCTTTCTCAAATAGGTGAAGGTACTTTAGAGGTTGAGAAAAATAAATTTGAGAAATTTTCAAATTTCAGTGGTTTTTCTCTTTTATTCGGATTTACCTTTTAAATTATATTAGTAATTATTCTTAAGGTTAGTGCAAAATTTAGTTAAAAGATCTTTAAAATTCTTAGAAATTTAATTTTGTGTAAATTTCAGGTTGGTAGTTTTATAAAATTTGTTGTTTTTGTCTTTTAAAAAGCAAAAATAAACTGGTTTACTCATCAATCCCGACACCCAGACGGGAATATTAAAATTTCAAAAAAAGTCTGAGGTTCAATATTCGATTTCGTAATAATTGGTTCTGCTGTAAATTTTCAATTATCATTCTAGATTAAAATTTGCCTAACCCCCGCTTCACCTTCTATGTTAATGTCAAATTATTTCTTCATAAATATTAATTTTTTTTTAACAGTTCTTTAAAAAAATTCATATCCTACCTGACTGTCTGCAGATAAGCACTATTTCTTAAAAGTATATGGTTTTTTAAGATATATCACCCTTCTATTCGCGGTATGCGGTCAAATGTTTTCCAACACAGATATTTGACTGCATCCGCACGCTCTATTCCGATTCTTATATGAGACGCCGTACACTGACAGAAGAAGTAGTGTATCTTTTGATACTCTTCAAGGTGAAGCCAACGGTCGTCTCAGAACGGCAGATGCTTTCCATTCAGTAAACTAAATTTATCTTTCAAGAACCATATTACCAAGATTTGTGTTGTTTTTACCAGATCCGCTTTATTGAACTACACCCAGAACATAAGGTTCACCGGTAAGCCAGACACGACGGATACGAGCTGCCATACTTTTAGCAACAGAAACAATAGCTCTGGTTTTACTCTTTCCACGACGAACTCTGTTAAATTTTTCCAATAAAGCCAGGTCTTTCCTGATTGCTACCCAAGATGCTTCAATAAGAATATTTCTGAGTTTACTATTTCCCATACCTGTTAAATGACCTCGTCTGACTTTTTCTCCACTGGAATGTTCAGATGGTGTCAGACCCAGATAGGATGAAAGTTTGTCTGCATTACTAAAGCGTCTGATTTCAACAAGTTCAAGAATAAGCACCATAGCAGTAAGAGTAGCAATACCCGGCACAGTGCAGAGTAGAGTTACTAATTTCTTAAACCGTTCTGTTTTAGAAAGTTCTATGATCATCTTATTAATTTCTTTGAGTTTCTGGTTCTCATATTCATATTCTTCTATGGTCTGCTTGAATGCTTTGTCAAAGAATTGATGGTCAAATAAAATGCTTTTGAGTTCTTTCAGGAATTCTTTTGACCACTGACCACTCGTAGGGAAATTAGCATTTATACCATAAAAGGTTAGAATAGCTCGGATTTGGAGTTGGATTTGGACTTTTCGTTTTACGATCTGATTTCTTTTTCTCATCAGAGCTCTATCCAGTTGAGCTTGTTTGGAAGGGCAATAGATACCGATGAGGTCTCCCTTTGACAATTCTCTCGCCAGTTTTCTGCTGTCTTTTGGGTCTGTTTTTACATGATTTCCTGGTTCAACCGGTATTTTTTGTGGAGAGACGATTGAGGTTTTAATACTGTTCTGGTTCAGGAATTCAGCAAGATGATAACCAAAACATCCTGCTTCGTAAACAGCTTTGAATCTTGCACCAAACCATCCATTATGTAGTGATTTCAGCAAAATGTTTTTGTCTGCAATGGTTGTGAAAGTTTTTAATTCCAGATCAAAAGTTCTTACGGTAACGACCCATTTTCTCTTATGTAGGTCAATCCCTACATAAAGGGTTTCTCGTTTCCAGTCCTTTGTCTTAATTTGTTTCATAGTAAATTTCCTTTCTTTTATTTTTCTTGACTATTTTAATTTAGAAAAATTTTTTCAACTTATTCTTATATTAAACATAAGAACTGACAGAAACGCAGACGGGATTTGAATTTTTTAGTTGAGATAGCATTCAAAAGT
>JACNFI010000296.1 GCA_014384665.1 Candidatus Cloacimonadota bacterium | reverse complement strand
CCCTTTGAACTTTGTGGTAATATAGCACCGTGATTTCGTATAGCCCAATTAAACTCAAAGTTTTTGAATTCAATCCCTGTGCCAAATGCAAAATGCAATCCTTCATCACCTCCAAAACCCATCCCAACTCTTAATGGTAACCATTTAAATGTCCAATATTCAGCTCCCAAAGATATCTTTGGTTTTTTAGAAGTTAAAATACTTTTTCCAAAACCCTGCACATAATCTAAATAAAAATTATATTTTTTCAGTTTATATGAACCACCTAAATGAATCTCAAATGGAATACTTTGTTTAAAACTGTCTATAGAATATGTTGTATCAACTAATAAAGAATCATCCCAGTTATCAATTGTGAGCGTATCAGTATAAATATGCATACAATGTTCTTCACAATCTTCATTCCAATTTATTGTTCCAAACAGATTATTAAAAGCAAGACCAACTGAAATATCTTTTGTAATTGGAGAAAAGAACCCAATATTTGCTCTGAAACCAATCCCTGCAGGATTACCATCTTCAATTGAAGCTTTACTATCATCTGTATTATAACCTGCAGTTTTCGCAATTATGTCGTTATCTATAAGCATCAGGCTATCAGAAGTACCAAACCTGGATTTGAAATCAGAAATTTTTGCATAACCAATACCATAAATATAACCCAAACTAATTCCACCATAGATTGGCGGTATATCCTCAAGTTTTGAAGAAATAAGTGAAATTGGGAGCAAATCTCCATACCCTAATCTTGTTTCTATATATGAAATTGCCTCTCCTGTATTATCTGAAAAATCATATACTTTACCTAACTTATTTCCGTGAAGTATTATATCAAAATATTCTTTAGATAACTCTACTGATGCTTTAGCATGAGCATTGACAGATAAAGCCAATTTCCAAACCGAGAATGATGTTACAGGTATATTAAAACCAGAATTCATATCAATACAAAAACCGGAATTAGGAATTCTATCAAGTAAATCCTGTTTATCACTCTCATCCAAATATTTACCCATTAAATCGTTGTAGTAAGCTAAACTAAATGAATTATTTGAAACTTTTGAATTTAGTTGAAATAGGTTAATAGTTACGAAATTTTTTATTAATCCCAAATTTGCCGGATTCCAATCCACAGCCTGAAAACCTGATGCTTTTGTTAAATATGCATCACCTAAAGCCATACTTTTTGGATTATCAAAACTATTTGCATATATAATAGTTGAGAATGATAAAATTGTCAAAATTGCAATTATATTCTTTTTCATCTTATTCCTCCCATAAAGAATCATCTATATGCGCATTTACTTTAAGATGTCCGAATACACGTAGATTATCAGAACCGCGGAGTATAACAGTTTCTCCATTGGTTCCTATAACCCCGATTTTTACTCCTATATACACATCAGGATTTGTAAATACATCAAACTGATGCTCCTCGTCAGTCAATTCAATATTTACCTGACTGGTTGTGGCTTCTCCTGAAACTTGGTGAACAGTATCAATTATTGCAGGTTCAACAATTAATGAGTCTATAATAAGCTCGGGATTGTCCCAAACTTGTGTGGAATCTGAAGCAAAATAAAGTTTAACATTAGAGCCAAACGGTAAAAGATTGTCTAATGTAAAGAACATTTTAACGCTATTTAGGTTCTTTTCTACAGCATCTCTTGCTTCCTCATCAAGTTCAATATGTTGAAGAGTATCCATCCTGACTGTATGGTCATTAATAATAAATTTAAAAGGTGTTTCAAGAGAGTATGAACCAGTAATTGAATCTTCTTTTGTAATAGTTCCAGGTGTTGTTCCATCTCCTATAATCGCATAGGGTTCTTTAGCAGTTATCATAGTTGGAATTAAGCTTAGAAATTCAGAGACTCCTTCAGTTACTATAAGATGAGAGGTTGTATGGGCATGTAGAACACCAGTTGAATTATCTATGATAACTTCTGCACTATCACCAGAATCATTTTTGCCAACAAGTTGAATATTTAGCCAGCAATTAAAACCTGTGCCATTATATACATCAAGATGGAGTTCTGCATTCTGAAAGTCAATAACATCATCAAGACTATCTGGAACATCTGTAATATCAATTTCTTCTTCAATATCTTCCATATCAAATCTCTTATTATTTATAATACCTTTAACCTGATTGAATATCATATCACTAATATCAATTGTGGCTTTTACTTCATCATAATAATTTACTGTTACATAGTTGTCTGTACTATCTGTGATTACTTCAAATGAATAATGTAAAGAATCTATGGAAGTTGTGGATGATGGAGCATCTCCAATAGTATGCCCTGCAAAACTTAGGGTTGTATCACCTGGACAATGAAGATTGATTATAAGTGTATCACCATTAGAATCATATATTTCTTCAAATACAATCTCAATATCCGCCTCAAATGGAAGAGAATAATCTTCTTCCTTTATCTGAATTGATACATCACAGCTATCAATTTCCGCATAGTACAAATTAAATTCACCAGTGCTATCTACTTCAATTGCATCTGTATCATCAATTGTAAAGCTTCCGAATTTTCCTGTAACCGATTCAAAAATAAGTTGTCCAATATGAATGTCAGCATAAACAGAATCTGATGAGGAAACAGTAATAAGCTGTCCCTGTGGAAAATCTACAGTCACATGGTAATGAACCATCTGGTCTTCCCATACAAGAATCTTATTACCTGCAAAATCATATCCGCTAAAATCATCATTAGTTAATTCCACAGGATTATTATTTTGGTCTCTAAGTTCATCAAATATGATGCTTATTTCAGGCTCATAATCAAGTCCTGATAAATCTATGCTTACAATTCCACTTTTAATTTCTGCTTCCTGTAATAAGATTTTATCAGATTCATCAGCAATTGACAATGAATCATCCTGATTAAATGTTTGAGTTATATACCCTGTAACTTCTTCAAATACTATCTCACCAAAAGTTATATCAGTTGATACATAGTCATCATATAATATAGTGACATAATCAGTTGTTGAGTCAGTTTGCACAAAATATCTAAAATGAAGAGAATCTAATACCTCTTGTTTTGTTGAAGAAATTTCAAAACCAGATAAGTTAAGTGGATAATCGTTTTCTGGTGGATCATGTGTAACATAGAAACTGATTTCATATTGGTCACCAAAATTATCTATTAATTCATCAAATTGAATTGTAACAGTGCCGTCAACTGGGAGGTAATTCTCAATATGAATATTTCCAATACAGCTATCTATTTTAGCACTAACCACCTCTATTTCTTCTGTATTATCTTCAATGGAAATTGCCTCCCTGTGATCAATATATTCTGGGGGGAGTATTGCACTTGCTTCATTTACTAACATTTCGCTCATACTTAAAGTCACCTCAAATTTATCTGATTCAAGAACATCAATAGCTCCATCACTACCATCAGTTGTAAGTTGTATTCTGAGGAAATTGTATCTATAAACTTTAGAGCCAGCCAGATCAATTGAAATATTTTCTGATGTTCGTGGATGAATTATGTGGTCTATAGAATGTGTTAAGATCAACTCACCTTGTGGATATGGATATTCACCATATATCTCAATTTCCATATAATGACTTGGTTCAGTGGAACTCAAAGGTATGTCTGTATCATTAAAGAACTCAATATAAGCAAAACCAGAATCAATAATAACATATTCTATATTATCATTTTCAAAAACCGTAAAATTTGTATCAATAGGGGGATAATTATAGATAGGGGGAATTACTTCATTATAGATATTTCCAGCTCCGGGAATCACTGATCTTGCAAAGTCCAGCACACCTACAACTGCATTAGCTTCACCAGTTTCTTCAATTTCAATCTTATCAAGAGTTCTTTCAAAATAACAATTTTGTCCATTGATACTTAATCGGTCACCTACCTTAACAGAGAATGATTCTTCCCGACTATCAATTTTCAGTTCATCTCCTATTTCCTCATCAAAAGATTCACTCTGACCATCAACTTTAAGTTCATCACCCACATTCTTTGTTTCAATTTCTTTAGAAGCAGAAAAATAGAGAGTATCATTCTGCAGACTGATAATATATGTATCAGTAGAATCTTCCAAATCCGACATATAATATCTTTCATTAATAACGGGAATCTCAAACTGTACATCCCATTCTGGTGCTTCAAATTTCTTTACCGTGCAAGAAGATAAAATTAAAAACACAATAAAGAATATCAAAACGCTAATATATTTTTTCATTGCTACTCCTTTCATCTATCTTATTAGATTTATTTTTTTCGTAATAAATTTGCTATTATTGACACATATCCTATAAAAATAAGTTCCATTTGTAACCCTATTATTATTCCAATCAAATCCATCCCAGTTTTCTGTATAATCTCCAACATGTAAGTAACTATCTATAACAGTAATTATTTTCTGTCCTTTAAGATTGAAAACCTCTATTGATATTTGTTGAGGTTTTTTTATTGTAAAAGAAATTGTATTTATTTCTTTAAATGGATTTGGATAGACATTAAGGTTATCCAAGATGTCAATTTCTATGGGTTCTTCATCCACATCACAAGTAAAAGACCACTCAACATCAATATGGAAATTAGTATCATCCGGGAATAATATTGTTGTTATTCCATTAGAAAAACTATATGTTCCACCAATAACAGCTGTTGGATCATTTCCTGTATAAAATTCAACCTGACATCCATTACTAATATAGCCATCAGCATAATCAGAGAAAATATTTAGAGCAAGATTTGTTAGTTCAGAACAATGTATAAGAGAAATATCATCATACAACAAATCTTGCCCATCTTTAATAAATATATTCTTGGGAATATTATCATTAAAACGAGAAATCGTTAATATTTTACTATCAAATGAAATATTTTTACCAAAGAAATCAGTTGAGACCGTTGAGTTATTGTCTTTCACTAAGGCAATAATTTTCTCATTATCCATTTCAACTGTACCTCCGATACAGTCATCAATATCAATTGGGTTATATATAATATCTCTAACTGTTACAGGTGAAGGTATAAGAAGTGAAGAGAAAAGAACATCTTCTCCCAATACTGATGCTTTTGTTACAGTATGTTCAGCAGGCACATTATAGGTTCCATCATCGTGATAATCATCATAAGGTAATAATGTAATATCTTGTGTAGAATTAATAAAAAAGTTTAAATCTACATCATTGACTGAATAAACTGAACCATATGTTGTTTGAGAAAAAACATTATCAGTTGTTCCCCCGCCATTCCCATGCAAAAGCCAATCATAAGTATGAATTTCTGAGCCATTAACAAAATCGGAAATCACAAAATATGAATCATCTATAAATTCAACGCATCTAATAAAATCAGTATTCTGGTATTCTGTTGAAACTTCTGAATAATCTAATTTATCTGTATCAAAGAAGTTTTCAATAAATGCATCTGTTCCATTTGATTGCACAAGGTCTGCAGCCGAAGGACCTTGTTCATCTACAAGGATCATACTATGATTTTTAGCAAAGCGAACCCTGTCTCGCTCATCCCAGCTGATATACCCACTGTCCATTGCTAATAGCTCTCCATAAGCATAAATAATAAAACTTGTATTATCAGGATGTTCATGTGTGCGTCCTCCTGTTCGTGCCTGTCCGTTCTCTCCTATAAAACACATATAAACCACATCTTCATCCCAGCTGCCGCGGAAAATTGCCTGTCCTGAATTTGGTAGAAATTGTGTTAGAGAGAAATCTGGTGCTGTGGTTCCTGAATAATTATTATCATAAGCACAAATCATTTCAACATCCATATTTCCAGATGAGGCACTTGAATAATATGGACTTGCAGAAAAAATATAATCCCAGGCATATAGGTCATTATCCCAATATCCAGCAAAAAAACCATTATAATAATATGGATTAAGAAAGCAATCATCAAAATTGGGACGAGCTCCATTTGGTTGTCGGATTTTTATTCCCCACTCAGCATTTTTCTCAAATTGCTCGTCTATAAGTAATGGTGGTAAACTTTCTCCACCATAATCTTCTGTTTGACCATCAACAAAATTACAGTGAGAAATCGCAAAGGGAATGAAACTTGCAGCACTAAACCTCTGGTAATGTGCTCCTTCTGCCCAGCCACCATCAGAATCTACTAACCAGTCATAGAACTGATTATGAAGTTTTGGCATACTGTAATTTATCCAGGTTTGAGGTTGTTCCCAATCATTTCCGCTCGTTTCAGTATTCAAAACTATTGCTGCCATACCTACTGCAGAGGCAAATTTTACACCATAGTTTATTTGTTCTCCAAATCCACTCTCCCACATAAGTCTTAGCAGAGCCCAAGGATTTGGGTCTGAAATTAAATCATAATAAAGTGATGATGCCAAACTTTTTATTTGATTACGAACTGCAGTCTCATCTCCAGCAAAGTCATAATTATTCCCTTTTAAAAAGTCATAAGCTATACAGAGCATTGATATAATTTCTGAATCCCAGAGAATATTTTTGTATTGTTCTTCGATATTTGCATAGGATTCTCTTTGAGCAAGTAACAAATACTCTTTTGATTTATCACCATAACTTGTATCAGTATCAATAAAAAATCTAAATGCAGCTGAACGGCAGATTCTAGCCTTTTGTCTTTCATAGCTACAGGATGCATAATCGCTTTCGGAAGTATTTTGGATATCAATATAAACAGATAAATAAGGTTCTATTGTCACTCTATCACGGACAATCTGGATATTAACATCACTGGAATCAACTAAAGTTCTGGGCCAATAGGTCTTTTCTGGATGCCAGCTTCCTTGAGCTAATAGTGAAATGGGTAATAAAACTGAAAATAATAAAACACATAGAATTGTAACTTTTTTCATTAATACCTCCAACATTCTTTAATTTATTTGAACTGATATCTATTCAATTCATATTGTAATCAATATAAGTTTAAAAAAATTGTCAATCTTTTTATAATGGGTTTAATTAATTATTTTTAATTGGGGAAAAAGTTTTTCTATGAATTGATATTATTCCATACTTTTTTATTGCTTCTATATGTTTTTTTGTTGGATAACCTTTGTTGTGCAGAAAGTCAAATCGTGGATATTTTTTATGATATTTAATCATCAAGTTATCTCTTGTAACCTTTGCAAGAATTGAGGCAGCTGCAATGCAATAGTATTTCTGGTCACCTTTTACAACTGATTCTCCTTTAATTTTAATCTTATTTGCTTTTGATTTCATGGGTAAATATGGGCCATCTACCAATAAATAATCAGCAGAGATTGCCAATTTGCTAACAGCATTTCTCATTGCCAGAAATGTAGATTGCAGAATATTGATTTTATCTATCTTCTTAGAACTGACAACTGCTATAGCATAATCAGATGCCAGATTTTTTATTTTATAGAATAATTGTTCTCGTTTTATTAGAGATAATTTTTTTGAATCATTGATGTCTGAAATAATAAGATTTTTGGGTAAAATTACAGCAGCGGCTACCACAGGCCCAGCTATAGGACCTCTACCAGCTTCATCAATGCCAATTATTCTTTTGTAGTTTTTAAATACTTTATATTCTGAAATCATTTAGGGGGTGGAATAGAATTTACCCTGTTAGAGATAATTACTCTAACAGGATTAGATAGTAAATACAATAGGCTAACATCCACTGAGACATTTTTATTTTGCATAGTTTTTTTTATTCCACCCCCTAAATCATTTTTTCAGCAAGATTCAATGCTGCAAGCATACTTTTTTCAGAAGCAATGTTTTTCCCCGCTATATCAAAAGCAGTTCCATGGTCAACTGAAGTTCGTATATAAGGAAGACCTAATGTTACATTTACGCCTTTATCAAAAGATAGCATCTTGAAAGGAATTAACCCTTGGTCGTGATAAGCTGAAATTATCATATCGTATTTCTGATAATTCCCAGAAAAAAATGTATCAGCAGGAAATGGTCCATCAATAAAAACACTTTCTTCATTTAATTGTTTAATGACGGGAATAAAAATTTTCTGCTCCTCATCACCGAAAATACCTTCTTCACCGCTATGTGGGTTGAGTCCAAGTATAGCCAATTTTGGTTTCTTAATATGAAAAAACTTTTTTAATGAGTTGTTTATTAATCTTATCTGATTGATAATTTTATTCTTATTTAAATTTTTGGAAACATCCTTTAAAGCGAGATGAGTTGTAAGAAGAGCTACATTTATCTTTTCGCTAAAAAACGACATTACAAAATTTTCTCTTAAGGATTGTTTTGCAAAGAATTCAGTATGACCAATAAATTCAGGATATGTTAATTGTATAGAATGTTTACTTAATGGGCCAGTTACAATTGCATCAATATTCTTTTTTAAAGCATCTTTACCGGCTTTTTTTATCGCATTATACGCAGAAAGTCCGCTAAGTTTAGAGGGCTTTCCTGGATTAAACTCATAATCTTGAAATGTTGGAATCCAGAATAAATTGCCTTTTATGAAGTTGTGAATTTCGTTAATATCACTAATTTTAATCAAATTATTAATTTTAGAACCAATTGGAAAGCTACCATAAACTATGATTGTATTTGTAACTGAGTAAGAATTGATTACTTTTAATGTAATTTCAGGTCCTATGCCAGTTGGGTCTCCGATTGTTATACCAATTTTTTTCATCTGAAAATACCTCACCGCAGAGACGCAGAGTTCGCAGAGAATATCTGATAACTCTACTCAAATGCTATTTTCATACTCCTTTGCCTGCCCCGTTAAATCTCTTTTCCAATTTAATGGGGTGTCACAAATTTTTTCGGGACATGAATGTTTCATCTGAAAATTGATTAACCACAAAGGCACAACGAAACAAAGAAAATTATTTTATTTTATTATTTTTTGTGCATCTAAAATTCCTCTGCGACTCTGCGGTGAAAATCAAGAAATGGTGCCGGAACGCGGAATCGAACCACGGACACAGGGCTTTTCGGGCCCCTGCTCTACCTGCTGAGCTATCCCGGCATTTTGAAAAAATATCTATGGCTTTTTTCTTTTATGTATTTATTACTGTCAAGTTTTTGAAATTCCACAAAGAAAATTATAAAAAATTTGACAGAATAATTTTCATTATTATCAGACTGTAAATAACATTATAAGGGAAAAATAAAAATGGGAAAGAGAGAATCGGTAAAAGGAAACAATGTTTCAATATTTCCAATTACAATTTTTGTGCTTATTTTTCATTTTGCATTTATAGTTTCCTTTACAGCTTACTCCAATTTATTAAATGTTTTACATACATTTTCTGTTAAATTATTCTCTACTCATGTGAAATATATCTATGTTATTTGCAAGAACAAATTCATTCGGAAATTTGCCTTTCTCTTTTGGTTCTTCCCTGTGTAGAAAGGCATTTCTGGTTGGTTTTACTGCTGGTGCTGAGGAGAATACCTATCACAAAAGCCTCCGAGATGGAAAAGTGGAAAAAGGGTAAATAAAATACTTATGGAGTAACAATGAAAAGACTTATAATTACATTGATTGCACTATTCATTAGTGCTGTTATATTGAACGCTGAAACAATTATTGTTAACTGGGATGGAACAGGTGATTATCTAACTATCCAGGAAGGAATTGATGCTGCGAGTAATGGAGATATTGTTTTAGTCTATCCAGGCACTTACAATGAGCATATAAACTACAATGGTAAGAATATAGTGGTAGGTAGTTTATTTTTTACAACCCAGGATCCCTCATACATTTCCCAGACAATTATTGATAGTGATAATCCTAATGGGGTGGTTCGTATATGCGATTTAGAAACCCATGATGCTGTTCTAACAGGATTTACAATTCAGAGTAATGGAGTGGACGGTATTAGTTGTTCCAACTCATCTCCACAGATTAGTCATAATAAAATTGGAAATTGCAATTTGGGAATTGAATGCAT
Source organism: Candidatus Cloacimonadota bacterium (assembly GCA_014384665.1). Classification (GTDB taxonomy): domain Bacteria; phylum Cloacimonadota; class Cloacimonadia; order JGIOTU-2; family JGIOTU-2; genus JACNFI01. The sequence goes on along the minus strand of JACNFI010000296.1, from coordinate 5,504 downwards.
AGAAGCCAATGCCAGTATTTCTAATAATGAAATATATGATAATGAGATTGGAATTAAATATAGTTGCGGATTATATAGATTGCCTGCAATAGGTTTTAATACTATAAGGAATAATAAGAGCGGTATACTCTGTTGGCACAGTTCTCCAATCATTTATCATAATATTATTTCAGCGAATCAGAACTATGGTATTTACTGTACAGATTACTCAAATGCTGAGATTTCATCAAATATTATTGAAGAAAACGGTAAAGGTATTAGATCATCTTTGGGTAGCTATCCTGAAATGAATCATAACACAATTGCAAGAAACTATATCGGTATATTTATTAATCCTGTCTCTGGTGGATATATGATAAACTCAATTGTCTGGGAAAACACTTATAGTATTTTGCAAGAATTTCCTGATGATGATAGAAATGAATTATATGTTTATTATAGCTGTGTAGAAGGAGGATTACCTTTATGGGTATATGATGGTGGTGGTAACATTGATGAAGACCCATTATTTGTTGACCCAGAAAATAACGACTACTCCTTATTCCAAGACAGCCCCTGCATAGACACAGGCGACCCCAATTCAAATCCTGACCCGGATGGAACCTGTGCTGATATGGGAATATTTACTGCTACAATAGAAAATTATAGCCTTGAGGATAGATATAACTGGATCTCCTTTCCTAAACTGAACCCTCATAATGCTGATGCTTACCAGTTCTTCCTACCACTGATCCTAAACGGAAGCCTTAGAAGGGTTATATATAAGGATAATCAACTTTACTATGATCCAGGAGTAGGATGGGTAAATCAGATTGGCGATTTAAGGACAATTGATGGTTATATTGTAGAGATGTATAATCCCGACAATCTCCTTGTTTATGGTTATAAAATTAAGCCAGACACACAAATACCTTTGGAAGAAGCGGAACCAAACTGGGTTGGATATTTTCTGGACTATCCCCAATATGCTGAAGATGCATTCGCTTCTGTATGGGAGTATATAGAATGGATTAAGGCAGAAGAATGGTTTATTGATCCCAGTCAGGTTCAGCCCCCGTATACAGTTGAACCTGCTGAATTGTATATTGTAAGTGTTAGTAGAGACTGTATTCTCCAATGGGGCAGTGGAGATGAAGAAGAACCTGTTGAGAAACCAGAGACAGAATACTTCACTTATGAAGAGGAGGCAGATTATCAGCCTGTAACTGTTGATACAGTATATGGAGAAACACCTGTAGAAATAGGAGTATTTGTTGATGATATCTGTATAGGTGCAAGTGTTGTAGAAGGATATCCTGTTCAGATACTTGCTTATGTTGAAGATGATACTACAAGAGATGATAATGAACTTACCTTTCAATTATATTTTGATAACAGAAATGAAGTAACTCAGGTTAACGGTGTTGGAGTTTATGACCCTATAACCTCTTCTTACATACCCAGACCCATTTATCTTAATCCTGATGATTTTATAGTAGTAAGATTGAATACAGAGGAAGCACCAGAAATTTCCCAGAGATTTGCTCTTTATCAAAACTATCCGAATCCTGTAAGGTCTTCAACTACAATATGTTTTTCAACCACAAAGAACACAAAGGACGCAGAGATAAACATCTATAACATCAAAGGACAACTGGTAAAGCAATTATCAATATTCAATAATCAATCGTCAATTGAATGGGATGGAAAAGATAACAATGGCAGTCTATTATCAAATGGAATCTATTTATACAAGCTCACTTCTGGAGAAAAAACAGCAGTCAAGAAGATGGTCTTGATGCGTTAGAGAGCATTTTGGAGTGCAGTGACCGTGTCACTGCTTTACTGCATCAACACGGTTGATGCACTCCATATTTTTACTTTGGAGCAACTTATGTTAAAAAGAAAGACTATATCAATATTTATGATTTTATTATTATTCTCATTTTCTCTACTTCTTTCAGACACAATCATTGTAGATATAAATGGACAAGGAGATTACCTAACTATTCAGGAAGGTATAAATGCCTCCGAAAATGGAGATACTGTATTAGTCTATCCCGGAACTTATTACGAAAATATAGACTATAATGGAAAAGATATAACTGTTGCTAGTAAATATCTTACCACAGGGGATAATTCTTATATTGATTCAACTATAATAGATGGGAATCAAAGTGGAAGTGTAGTAAAATTTAATAGTGGAGAGGATAGCACGGCAGTTCTTTCTGGATTTACTATAACAAGTGGAACTGGAACAATAGATATTTTTAACTGGTATTGTGGTGGAGGTATATTTTGTAAGGATTCTACTCCTAAGATAAAGCACTGTCATATAATGGAAAACTCTGCCTTTGTTGGTGGAGGAATTTATTGTAAAATCGCAAATGTTAAGATTGATAGCACTGTTATCAGAAGTAACACTGGAGGTGGAATTTATTGTTGGCAGAGTAATATCTCTTTATCAAATAATACAATATGTTATAATCATTTTCAATATGGTGGTGGTGGGATTTGTTTTGCCAGTCAATCTGCTGGAGATTTTAGTGTGGAAAATAGATGCAATATATTTCTAAACTATGCCGGCCTTTCAAACGATATACATGTACTTGATTCCCAACCCTTTGAAGTATTTCTAGATACTGCTACAGTTACATCAAATCTAAAAGATTTTATTTATTTTTATAATGTTAGTCAGCCCACAATAGATATCTTACATAGCAAAATAGAACCTGTTAATCAAGATTTATTTGTGTCTCCTGATGGTGATGATACAAACAGTGGATTAAACCCTGATGAACCAATGAAAACAATCTCCTGGGCATTGATAAATATCGCCTCTGACAGCATTCATCTTAATACTATCCATTTAACGGATGGAATATATTCACCGGAAACAACAGGTGAAAGATTTCCCCTAAATATGCGGAAATATGTTTCAATAATAGGAGAATCAGAAGAAAATACTATTCTTGATGGTAATGAATTATCAGGTTTGATTACCTGTATTTTTGATGATAGTGATTTGGAGATAAAAGAAATAACTATTCAGAATGGTGGGGGGCAATATGGTGGTGGAATATACATTGGTTCAGATTCAAACCCAATGTTTAGAAATGTAACAATTAAAAATAATATTTCTGATGAAGGTGCAGGTGGTGGAATTTATTGTATGGATAACAGTAATCCTATATTTGAAAATGTTAAAATCTCCAATAATTCAGCAGATATTGTGGCAGGTGTAAAATTAGTGGAGAGCAATACGATTTTTATTAATTGTATAATCTCTAATAATACTACTAATCCACCATATAACACTACAGCGGGAATTTCCTGTTCCAACGAGTGCTCTCTTGTATTGATTAATACTATGCTTATAAAAAATTCTGGTCCTGAAAGAGCCGGTATCTATCTACGAAACAATTCTTATTCTACTACGGTAAACAATTCATTTGGCGATAACAATGGTAATAATACTACAATATATTTAGAAGAAAATGGGAATATAGAATTGATAAATTCTATTCTTTGGGATAATACTGAGAATGAGATTGTCTTTTATGAAAATTATGAGCCAAATTATGCAGAAATATCTTACACTGACATAAAGGGTGGAGAATCTGGCATACAAACAAACGGGAATGGCACATACTATTGGGGACCGGGCAATATAAACGAAAACCCTATGTTTGTAGATACTCTCAATAATAACTACCAATTACGGAATAATTCCCCCTGCATAGATGCAGGCACTCCAGATACTACTGGTCTAAACTTACCTGGAACAGATTTAGCAGGTAACCCAAGAATATACAATGGCAGAATAGACATTGGTGCTTATGAATATCAGGGAAATGCTGTAGAAGAACCAGATACATCATTCATAAACAAATTATATCTTTTTCAGAATAAGCCTAACCCGTTTACATCATCAACAACAATTACATTTATCTCGGCAGATTATGAGAGAATCAAGGATTATAAATTATCAATATACAATGCAAGAGGACAACTCATTAAAACATACAACGGTAAAAAGTATAACTTCTGGGTTAGAAAAGATATAGTCTGGGATGGGACGGATGAGGATGGGAATAAGGTAAGTCCGGGCGTGTATTTTTATAAATTAGAATATGGTAACAATGCAGTATCAAGAAAGATGCTGTTAGTAAAGTAGAATTCAATCTCTGAGTGAAACAAATTAATAATTACAATTCTTCAAATATCTTTACCTGCTTCTCAATCTTATAATTCTCAAACCATTCATTAAATTTAGTATTAATATATTCCTCACGATATTGTTCTTTTATAGGAAGAAAATCCTCAAGAGTTACAATTTCTTTATCCACAATATAGTAGAAGCCAAATCCATTTTCATTAAATCTTATAGGATGACTATAAGTTCCAATATCATGAGAAAACGCATCTCGTAAAATAATTGAGCTGTTTTTTAGATTATTAATTTTATCAAAATATGTGAGCCAATCTGTCTCCTTCATACCAGCAAATACAGATAACAAAATTTTATCTTCTTCATTTTTCGTTAGCTGAACTAAATAATCAGTAAATATCTTGCATTCTTCATACCTTATCATTTCAGAAAATTCATCTTTGGCAAGAACATAAGATTCATAACCAACAATTTTCTTTTTAGGAATTTTATCTTTCAAAAAAAGAATTGCATAACCATTTTTTACCATAAAAATTTTTTCTACCTTTCTACCTATTCTGGTATTTCTCAACAAACCAAAATCACTTTGCCTTATACATAAGAAACTATCAATCAGTATTGAATCATTTTTAATAACAAAATAATCAGATAGATGTAATTGAATCTCATATTTTTGTAATAAAGAGTCATTCACAGAATTTATTGAATCAAAGATAGTTGTAATATTATTGAAATTTATACTATCAGCTTTTTGCGATTTGATTTCAGATAAAATATCTTCTTTCTGTTCCTGAAAATCTTGCAGAAATGACTCTTGCTTTTCTAATAGCTTAATAATAAAACAACCTTCATTTGTATAAATTGGAGAACTTATTCCGCCCAGTTTTAATGTATCAATTACTGCTTGGATTTCTTCATCCAACTGATCATAGTTCAGAAAATTATTTTGATTATTGCTCATTTTATGAGGGTGGTAATATATCTGTGATAAAAAAGAGGGACTTACTGAATCTGATATTGCTGATTGAATATCGTAAATGGTTTGTTGTATATCTTGCGAGTATGGTAAAAAAATGGTTTCTAACTTTACTTTTTTGGGTGTAATAATTTTTTCTAAATTACTTTCGAAATACTGAATAGCTTCTTCTTCTGATACTTCAATATTGGATGTATCATTGGGGAAATAAATGTATGATACTCTAAATTTGTCATCTGTAAAATATTTATCTTTATTAGCATTATAATACTTTTGAAAACGGGAATCGCAGAAATTATCCCATTTTTCTGTCATAAGTATTTCTATCACTTGTTTCAATCGTGGTAGTTTTGATTTTTTAATATCTTCTCGTTTGTT
>JACNFI010000295.1 GCA_014384665.1 Candidatus Cloacimonadota bacterium | reverse complement strand
TTTAATTGTGGAACTGCTTTTGCAATCATCCTCAACCAATGTTTTGCTTCTTTAGATTCCTTTTTGCAAATACCTATTTTATGTTCGAAATCTCTTTTTGACTCTGCACAATCTGCTTCAGAATAATTGGCACCAACACTTGTACCCGCTTTAACTAATTGAGTAATTAGAGGTAGAGTTATCGGATTTTTTGGGATTTTTTTAGCAAATTCGATAATATCCTCACCAAATTTTGCAGTTCTTTCCTCTAAATCGAATTTCTTTTTATTTGCCATTTGTCATTTGTCATTTGAAATTTAATTAGAAATTAGATATTTGTAATTAGTTATTCAAGTTTCACAGGATGGAAATTACTGAATAAATCATATTTAATTTTTATTATATCTCCTGCGAAACTTGAGTCAATTTATTATAAATATTATGTTTCAAATTCACGAATGCTTTCTCCTTCTTCTAAAAAAACAATTGCCTTTTTCCAATTAGCTCTTTTACCACTAAATCTTCCCAAAGTTTTAGGCTTCCCTTTGTAATTGATTGTATTAACACTTCTTACTTTAACATCAAAAATATCCTCAATAGCTTTTTTAATTCCAATTTTATTAGCATTTTTCTGGACTTTAAAGAGATAACCATTAGCATCTTCTTTTATATGAGTGCCTTTTTCAGTAATAATTGGATGAATAATTATTTCTCGTGAATATTTTGTCATTTAAAAATTTCCTCCATTTTTTCCAATGATTTTTCCGTAATGATTAAATCTGTTGAATTCAAAATTTCATAAGCATTTAAATCTTGAGCACGAGCAGTATTAACATTTACAATATTTCTAAAAGATTTTATCATAGTTATTGAATTATCTGGAATGACGAATAAACATTTCTCATAATTAGTTTTCATATTATTTAATACTTTTAGAGCCATTTTAGTGTTAGGTTTTTCAAACTCAAGCTCTTCAATGATTGACACATTATTTCTTCTTGAACTTAGAGCAGATTTAATTGCAATTCTTTTCTTTTTTTTGGGAATCTTTGTATGCCAATTTTTGGGATGAGGTCCGAAAGCTACCCCACCACCAACTCTTATAGGACTTTTTATATTACCAGCACGTGCTTTTCCGGTTCCCTTTTGACGAAAAAGTTTTCGTTTTGAACCTTTTACATCAGAACGGCCTTTTACTGATTTTGTGCCCTGTCTTTGATTTCTGAAATATAAATTTATCACTTCATAAAGAACAGTACTATTTATTTCAGTATCAAAAAGTTCTGAGGGTAAAGTAATACTGCCTATCTTTTCACCTTTATTAGAATATTTAATTGCTTTCATAACTAACCAAAACCTTATCTATTTTATCTTACGAATTGTTACAATACTATTTCTATGACCCGGAATTGCACCTTTAATGAAAATAAGATTTCGTTCTTTATCAATTTTGAATATAGTAAGATTTTTTACTGTAACCGTTTGATTTCCCATGTGTCCACTCATTTTCTTTCCTCTAAATACTCTTGATGGAGTAGCACATTGTCCAATAGAACCACCACCTCTAAACGATTCATGGGTTCCATGAGTCATATTCTTTCCATGAAATTTATGTCTCTTCATAACCCCAGCAAAACCCTTTCCTTTTGAAGTACCAGTAACTTTAACTATCTCATTTACTTTAAAAATACTTGTGTTTAGAACTGAGCCACTTTTATACTTTTTCAAAACTTTATTTTCAACTTTAAACTCTTTTAGAAATTTAAAAGAATTTAATTTATTCTTTTTAAAATGACCTAACAAGGGTTTATTAAGTTTGTTATCTTTAACTTCATTAAAACCAAGTTGAATTGTTATATACCCATCGGTATCAATAGATTTAAGTTGAGTTACTGTGCAGGGTCCTGCCTGAATTAAAGTAACAGGAATTGAATCTCCGGACTCGTAGAATGCTCTGGTCATTCCTATTTTTTTACCAATTAACCCTAACATTTTCTCTCCTTATAACGACCTTTATCCCATTAAGGTTTTGATTTCAATATAAACACCAGCAGGAATATTTAAGTTTTTGATTGCATCGGTTGTTTTTGGAGTTACATTTTCAATATCAATAATTCGTTTATAAATTTTCATTTCAAATTGTTCCCTTGATTTTTTATCTACATGTGGGGAACGCAAGACAGTATACAACTTTCTTTTTGTTGGCAATGGAATTGGTCCAATAATTTTAGCACCTGTTCCTTTTGTATTTCTCACTATTTCAACAACAGATTTGTCTAACAGAAAATGGTCATACGCTTTAAGTTTAATTCTAATTTTACTCATTCATTCCTCATATATTACTGGGGGCATAAAACTGTTTGCATTTGTATCCAATACATGATAACAATTAAAAGCGGAGTGCTGAAACAAGTATCTCGTCCCCGATCCAATCGGGGATTCGGGAGACGAACTTTCAGCATATTAGCATAGGCGAAAAGTTCATTCCAATAAATTGGAATTCGTTTTTGCACTCCGCTATAATTTTTAAACATAAAGTAAACTATATTACGCTCCCAGTAGTAACTAATAGCCACGCATTTTTTCAATAATTTTGTTTGAAATATTTTCTGGAACTTTATCATATTTAAAAAATTCCATTGAATAAGAAGCTCTTCCTTGAGATACAGACCTTAGATTTGTTGTATATCCAAAAGTTCCACTTAAAGGAACAAAACCATTGATAATTTTAACAGAGTTTTTATCATTAACTTCTATTATTTTACCTCTTCGGCTATTTAAATCATTTATAACATTTCCTAAATAATCTTCAGGTGTAACGATATTAATTTTCATAATTGGTTCAAGAAGAATAGATTTTGCTTTTCGTAAAGCATTATTAAAAGCCATAGATGCAGCAACCTTAAAAGCTAATTCAGAAGAATCTACAGGATTAAAGGAGCCACCAATAATAACAACCTTGATATTTTCTACTTTATTTCCTGTTAATATTCCACTTTCAGCGGACTCAAAAATCCCTGCCTTAACAGCTCCCAAGAAATGTTTTGGTACTTCATCTTCGGATGATATATTTTCAAAATAAATTTTATTCTTTTGTTTTCCAATCCCCAAGTTGGCAGAATATGGTTCTATTCTCAATTTAAGAACTGCATATTGACCGTGCACCCCAACATTACGAACTAATTTGCCAACTGCTTCAATAGAATTTGTTATTGTTTCTTTATAATTAACTCTTGGTCTGCCGACATTAACATTAATCTTGAAATCCCTTCTCAATCTATCAAGCAAAATTTCAAGATGAAGCTCACCCATCCCATAAATTAATGTTTGACCTGTTTCTTTATTCTCCTTAACAAGATAAGTGGGGTCTTCATCTAATAATCTTGGTAATGACATCTTTAGATTATCCTGGTCTAACTTTGTTTTAGGTTCAATTGCAACTGACATAACCGGGTCAGAGAATTTAATTTTTTCTAATAAGACAGGATTATCTTGTGCTACAATGCTATCACCAGAAGATGTGTTATTTAATCCAACAACTGCACAAATTTCTCCTGCATACAAAGTATTTACATTAACAGATTTATCAGAGTGCATATGCAGAATACGGGTTATTCTTTCTTTTTTACCAGTATTCATATTAAGTACATAATCACCTTTGTTAATTTTTCCGGAATAAGCTCTTAAATAAGTAAGTTTACCTACATAAGGATTAACTTGATTTTTAAAAGCTAATGCAGCGAAAGGAAGGGATTCATCAACGATAATTTTCTTTTTGTCATTTGAATTTGGAATTATAGCTTCAAAAGCAGGTATATCTATTGGTGATGGAAGGAAATCAACTATTGCATCAACCAATGGTTGTATCGCTTTATTTTTCAATGCAGAGCCACAAAGTATTGGAACAAACTTACAATCTATAGTAAGCTTACGAATAGAAGAAATTAAATCCTCTGGAAGTATCTCTCTGTCATTTAAATATTTTTGCAAAATAGTTTCATCAAATTCTGCTAATTTTTCAATAAGTATATTTCTATTTTGATTTATCATTTCTTTAAATTTTGATGATATTCTATGAGCATTCTCAATTTTACACTTTGTATATTGAATTCCTAAATCATCTTTGTCATAAATATATGCTGTTTTATTGATTAAGTTTGCAATTCCAAGAAAATTTTCACCATCCATTATTGGAAATTGTATTGGATATGAATCAGGTTGAAGCTTTGATTTTATTGTCTCCACTGCAAATTCAAAATCAGCACCTACTCTATCTAATTTATTTATGAATACTAAACGAGGAATATTATATCTATCTGCCTGATGCCAAACAGTTTCAGATTGTGGTTCAACGCCAGCGACTCCACAAAAAATCACGACAGCTCCATCAAGTACTCGCAATGAGCGTTCAACTTCAACAGTAAAATCAACATGACCTGGTGTATCAATAATATTGATTCTATATCCTTCCCAGTAACATGTTGTTGTAGCAGAAGTTATTGTAATACCTCGTTCCTTTTCCTGAATCATCCAGTCCATAGTTGCAGTTCCATCGTGGACCTCACCCATTTGATGAGTTCTGCCTGTATAGAACAGAATACGTTCAGTAACTGTAGTTTTTCCAGCATCAATATGGGCAATTAAGCCGATATTACGAATTTTTTCTAATGGATAAGCTTGAGCCATATTTTAAATCCTGAAATGTGCAAATGCTTTATTTGCTTCTGCCATTCTCCAAACCTCTTCTCGCTTTTTAATAGAAGCACCCTCCTTTTTATAAGCAGAAACAATTTCTGCAGCCATCTTCTTAGCAATCGTCTTTTCATTACGTTTTCGAGCAAAATTCACAATCCATCTAAAAGCCAAGGTTTGTTGCCTTTCTGGGCTTACTTCCATAGGAACCTGATAGTTAGCCCCCCCGATTCTTCGGCTTTTAACCTCAACTCTTGGTTTTACATTTTCAACCGCTTGTTTAAAAACCTTTACAGGGTCATCATTAAGTTCCTCTTCAATCAATTTTAAAGTATTATAAAATTTACTCTCAGCTAAACTTTTTTTACCCTTTTTCATTATTTGATTAATGAATTTCGCAATAATTACATCATGATATTTTGGGTCTGGAAGAATTTCTCTTTTTTGTGCTCTTCTTCTTCTTGACATTTACCCTCACTATGTCTTTTTAGTTTTTTTAGTTCCATATTTGGAACGACTCTTTGCTCTTCCTTCTACACCGCTTGCATCAAGAGTTCCTCTAACAATATGGTATCTTACGCCAGGTAAATCTTTAACTCTGCCACCCTTAATTAATACTATAGAGTGTTCTTGTAAATTATGTCCTTCTCCTGGGATATAACAAGTAACTTCCATACCATTTGACAGTCGGACACGAGCAACTTTTCTTAAGGCAGAATTTGGTTTTTTGGGTGTTTTAGTATATACTCTTGTGCAAACTCCACGCTTTTGAGGACACCCAGATAAAGCTTTATATTTACTTACTTTTTTAACTCTTGTTCTACCTTTTTTTATTAGCTGTGAAATTGTAGGCACTCAAGCCTCCTATATATTCATATTAACCATTTTTATCATAATTAAGTAATTTTTTTACAGTTTTCTTTAAACTTAATTCTTCGTCAAGTGTTTCTTTTACAATGTTTTGATATAATTTAGTGCCTGTTCCAGCTGGGATTCTATGTCCAACAATAACACCTTCTTTAAGTCCTTCCAGTGTATCTACTTTCCCGTAAATAGCAGCTTCAGTTAATACCTTTGTCGTATTCTGGAATGAAGCGGCAGAAATAAAACTATCAGTAATTAAAGCAGATTTTGTGATACCCATTAAAAGTTGCTCAAATGTAGCAACTTTACCACCTTCATTTTCAACCTGCTGATTTACTTTTTTCACATTATTTTTGTCTACTATCTCACCTTCTAAAAAGATAGTACTACCTGGATCAATGATTTTTACCTTTTGCATCATCTGACGAACTATTACTCTAATGTGTTTATCATTTATGTCAACACCTTGCTTTCTGTATATCTCCAATATTTCGTTAGTTATAAATTCTTGGGTGGCGGTAACGCCTCTTGCTAAAAGTATATCGTGTGGGTCTAAAGGCCCGTCTGAAAGGGGGTCACCGCTTTTAACAGCATCATTTTCATGAACTATAATTCTTCTTCCATACGGTATAATATATTCTTTTTCATAATTACCATCTATTGAAACAATATTTACCTTTCTTCCTAATCTTGAAAGTTTACCAATTTTTACGATCCCATCAATTTCAGATATGACCGCTTTATCCTTTGGTATTCTAGCTTCTACTAATTCAACAACCCTTGGTAAACCACCTGTAATATCTCTTTGTTTAATAGTAACTCGCGATGTTTTTCCTAAGATATCACCTGGATAGACAATACTACCATCTTCTATTTCAAGGTTCAGTCCAGTTGGTAATGGTATCCGTTCTTTTTTACCATCTTCAGCTTTTATTAGTAATTGAGCTTGTTTTGCAACATTTCTGGATTCAATAATAGTCATTTCATTTCTTCCGGTAAGTTCATTAAATTCAGTTTTATATGTTTCATCAGGAGTGAAATCCTCATAGTGCACGGAGCCCTTAACAGTAGCAACTAATGGATTATTATAAGTATCCCAACTGAAAAGTAATGTATCTTTTACAACTTTTTGGTTATCCGAAACGAAAAGGGTTGCTCCATATTCAACATCAAAATGGCTGATTTCTTCATTTAGTTCTCCATCAATTATTTTTATTTTCCCAATATGACTTACTGCAATCTTATGTTTTTCACGGTCAATAACATAATCAAGTCTTTCAAATTTTATGATACCATCTTTATCAGCGTTTACTTCTGCTTTTTCTATGGTTGTACTTGCAGTTCCACCAATGTGGAATGTTCTAAGTGTAAGTTGAGTGCCTGGTTCTCCAATACTTTGTGCAGCAATAACTCCAACAGGCACACCAATTGTAACTGGCTTATTAGTAGAAAGATCTCTTCCATAACATTTAGCACAAATTCCTTTTTCTGCTTCGCAGGTAAGCACAGAACGTATTTTTACAGTTCTGATACCATGTTTTTGAATCAAATTTGCTTTTTTATCAGAAATGGTTTCCCCTGCTTTAATAATAACTTCTCCACTCACAGGGTCAACAACATCTTCAACAGCGGTTTTTCCTCTAATTCTATCACTAATAGGTTCAATTATTTCGTTTCCTTCTTTAAGAGCAGACATATTAACACCTTCAATAGTTCCGCAATCTTCCTTAGTAATAACCACAGATTGTGCAACATCTACTAATCTTCGGGTAAGATAACCAGCGTCAGCTGTTTTCAAAGCCGTATCTGCAAGTCCTTTTCGTGCGCCATGGGTTGAAATGAAATATTCTAAAATACTTAAACCTTCTTTAAAATTTGACTTAATTGGATTTTCAATAATTTCACCTATTCCACCAGTTATTTTCTTTTGAGGTTTCTCCATCAGTCCACGCATAGCACCTAATTGTTTAATTTGATCTCTTCCACCTCTTGCACCAGATCTTGCCATAATCCAAATTGGATTTAACCCATTTCTATCTTTTTCTAACTCTTTCATCATCAAATCGGTAATATCTTCAGTAGCTATTTTCCATCTATCTATTAATCTATCATATCGTTCGCTTTCGGTAATTATACCGTTTTCATATTCATACTGAACATCTTCTACTTCTCTATCTGCCTGGGCTAAAACTTCTCCCTTTTCTTTTGGAACAACAATGTCATCTTTCCCAAAGGTAGTTCCTGATTTTGTTGCATATTTAAAACCTAAATCTTTTAGTTCATCAAGATAATTGGCTGTTTTGTTGGCTCCATATTCTGTAAAAATTTCATAAGTAAGTTGATTTATTTTCCCTTTATCAAAAGTATAATTCTTAAATCCTAATTTTTCAGGAACTATCTGATTGAAAATTATTCTCCCTATTGTGGTTATGATTCTCTTATTTTCTTCAGGGCAATTGTATTTAATCCAAGAATGTATATGAATCTGGTTTGCTTTTTCTTCTTTTTCTTGAATATTTCTTTTTTCATAGATTTTTGAACTATTAAGTTCAAAAGCCATAATAGCTTCATCAGTAGAAAAAAATTTTGGTAAATCTTTTGTATCTTCAGGTTCATCTGTGAGTGCGCAGGTTAGAAAATATACACCAAGAACAATATCCTGATTTGCCATGAGAACAGGTTTTCCATTTGCAGGAGAAAGAATATTATTGATAGGACTCATTAAGACAGATGCTTCTATCCGGGCTTCTCCTGAAAGTGGAATATGAACTGACATTGTGTCACCATCAAAATCTGCATTAAAAGGTAAACATAATAATGGGTGCAACTGAATAGATTTTTCTTCAATTAATACAGGTAAAAAACTCTGCATACTAAGACGATGTAGTGTAGGGGCTCTATTCATAATTATTGGATAATCTTTTATTACATCCTCAAGAATCTTCAATACTTCTGGTTTTTTTTCTTCCATTAATCTTTTAGCTTGTTTCGTGCTGCTTACACCTTCTATCTTTTCAATTTTTTCAATAATAAATGGTTTAAATAATTCCAAAGCCATTTTTTTTGGCAGACCACATTGATTAATTTTCAAATCGGGACCTATTACAATAACAGAACGTCCTGAATAATCAACTCGTTTTCCTAATAAATTTTGTCTAAAACGTCCTTGCTTGCCTTTCAGTTGATCGCTTAAAGATTTTAAAAGACGATTTCCTCTTCCTTTAACCGGTCTTGATTTTCTACTATTATCCAGTAAAGCATCAACAGCTTCCTGTAAGATTCTTTTTTCATTTCGTAATATTACTTCCGGAGCATATCTCTGTATAAGACCTTTTAATCTATTATTTCTGGTAATTACTCTTCTATACAGGTCATTAAAATCAGCAGTAGCAAAACTGCCACTTTCAAGGAAAACTAATGGGCGGAGATCTGGGGGTATAACTGGCAGAACTTCCAAAATCATCCATTGAGGAAGATTATCAGAATTAATAAAAGCATCTACAATTTTAAGTTTCTTTATCAATTTAATTTTGGCTTGTTTAGTTTCAAACTTCATTGCGGTACGCAGCTTATCAGCTTCATTATTAAGGTCAATTTGTTCTAACAATTTTCTTATTGGTTCAGCACCCATTTTAGCAATAAATCCTCTTGGATATTTCTCAACTGCAGCAAGATATTCTTCTTCATCAATAACACCACCTATATCGTAGTCAGAAGCACCGGGATTTAATACAATATATGACTCATAATATAAAACTCTTTCTAATTCTTTGCCTTTTAAATCTAATAAAAGTTGAATAGGATTTGGTGTAGATTTTACAAACCAGATATGAGCTACAGGAACCGCTAACTCAATATGTCCCATTCTCTGCCTTCTAACTTTAGAAGTTGTAACTTCAACACCACAGCGATCACAAATTAATCCTTTGAATCTATATTTTTTATACTTTCCACAAGAACATTCATAATCTTTTTCTGGGCCAAAAATTCTTTCGCAGAAGAGACCATCTTTTTCAGGTTTCAATGTTCTATAATTTACGGTTTCTGGTCTTAATACTTCACCATAAGACCAATCTCTTATTTTTTCTGGAGAAGCGATTTTTATACTAACAATGTTGTAATCTTTAACTACTTCGTCTCTTTTTAACTCTCTTATCATTTATACACTCTTATGAAATAATTCAAAATTAACTACCATTATTTTCAGATTTTTCTGAAGTCAATTCAACATCAAGAGATAAACTTTTGAGTTCACTTACCAAGACATTAAATGATTCTGGAATACCTGGTTCTGGTAATTCTTTACCTTTTGTAATAGCCTCATAAGTAAGATTTCTACCTTCAACATCATCAGATTTCACAGTAAGCATCTCTTGCAGTACACGGGAAGCTCCATAAGCTTCCAAAGCCCATACTTCCATCTCACCTAATCGTTGGCCACCATGCTGTGCTTTTCCACCTAATGGTTGTTGAGTAACTAATGAATAAGGACCTGTTGAACGGGCATGCATTTTATCAGCCACAAGGTGATTTAGTTTCATCATATATATTATGCCAACAGTGACTTTTTCGTGAAAAGCTTCTCCTATTTTTCCATCATAGAGAATCACTTTACCATCTTCTTGCAGATTTGCTTTTTTTAACTGCCCAACAATTTCTGATATTGTAGCACCATCAAAAATAGGGGTTTCTGCCTTGTATCCAAGGGCTTGAGCTGCCCATCCTAAATGAGTTTCTAATATCTGCCCGATATTCATTCGTGATGGAACTCCAAGTGGATTTAGAATAATATCAACAGGTGTACCATCTTCAAGAAAGGGCATATCTTCAAT
The DNA here is from genome assembly GCA_014384665.1 of Candidatus Cloacimonadota bacterium. Lineage (GTDB taxonomy): Bacteria > Cloacimonadota > Cloacimonadia > JGIOTU-2 > JGIOTU-2 > JACNFI01. The sequence goes on along the minus strand of JACNFI010000295.1, from coordinate 5,053 downwards.
TGGTGCGATTTTAGCAATAACACCTTTATTACCATGTCTACCAGCCATTTTGTCGCCGACTTCAATTTGTCGCTTCTTTGCAATAAAAATTTTTACCATTTTCAAAACACTGGATGGAAGTTCATCTCCGTATTTAATTCTATCTCTTTTCTTTTTATAGTTGTTTTCTTTTTCTTGTAATTTACTTTTTACATTGAAAATAACTTCATTATAAATTTTCTCATTTTTCTTTTCATTCTCTACAAACTTATTATCAAGATTAAGTTTTTTGAAGACAATCTTCTTAAAATTTTCTTTATTGATAGTTTTTCCTGGTGGAATAAAAAATCTTCCTGTTTTAATTTCATTAATTCTATATGCTTTTTCACCAATTAATAATTTTGATAATTGATTTTTTAGATACTTGAATATTTTTTTATTATCAACATCAAATTTATTTTTTAATATTTTTAGTTTCTGTTCTTTCTCTTCCTCTGAGCTTTCATTTTTTTCCTGACGAGAAAAAATCTTAATATCAACAACGACACCTTCCATACCTGGTTTTGCTTTTAATGAGGTATCTGAAAAGTCACCTGCTCTTTCACCAAATAGTGCTCTCATAAGTTTTTCTTCTGGGGACAAATCAATACTTGCAGATTTTGGTGTAATTTTTCCAACTAAAATATCCCCAGATTTAATTTGAGAGCCAACACTTATGACTCCATTTTTATCAAGATTTCTTAATGAATATTTTGGCACATTAGGAATATCATTGGTCAATTCCTCATCACCTTCTCTTGTGCTACGCACGACAACTTCCAATTCATCTATATAAATTGATGTAAGTATATCATCTCTTGCAACTCGTTCACTTATAATTATCGCATCTTCATAATTATAACCATACCAGGGCATAAAAGCTACTAACATATTTGTTCCAAGAGCCAATTCACCATTTTTTATCGCAGGACCATCAGAAATCAATTCACCTTTCTTAACCTTTTGCCCAATATTAACTTCTGGATGTTGATTAATACAGGTGTCTTGATTTGTTCTATTAAATTTTTTCAAATTAATAATTTTTATATTTTCTAAATCTAAAATAGAATCTTTTTCATCTTTCTCAACAATTTTTTTAAGTATAATTTGATTTGATAAAACTTTATCAACAACTGCATCAAAAGGGGCTTTTGCTGCAAGTTCTGAATCTTTTGCTACCAATCGCTCAATACCTGTTGCGACAATAGGTGGTTGCGGTTTAATAAGCGGAACGGCTTGTCTTTGCATATTGGAGCCCATTAGTGCACGATTCGCATCATCATGATCTAGGAATGGTATCAAACCAGCTGAAACACTTGCAATTTGCTGTCTTGATACATCAATGTAATCTACTTCATTTTTAGGAACCCTTACAAAATCACCTCCAGAGAGACAGAATATTGTATCTTTAATAATACTACCATTTTTATCTACTTCAATTCCTGCCTGAGCAATTCTTTTATTTTCCTCTTCCAATGGGTCTAAATAATCTATTTGATGCATTACTTTCCCATTATTCACTTTAACATAAGGGGTTACAAGAAATCCATATTCATTAACTTTGGCATATAAAGATGGTGAAGTTAACAAACCAATATTTGGACCTTCCGGGGTTTCAATTGGGCAAATTCTACCATAGTGCGAATAATGAACATCTCTTACCTCAAATCCCGCTCTGTCCCTGGTCAATCCTCCGGGTCCTAAAGCACTAAATCTTCTCATATGAGTAATTGCAGCAAGTGGGTTTGTCTGCTCCATAAATTGTGACAGTTCTCCTGTTAAAAAGAATGAATGGACTACAGCCATTAACGCATTTGTATTAATTAAACTCAGTATTGAAATTTCTTCAATGTTGCTCAAAGTCATTCTTTCCCTTGCTATACGAGCCACTCGTGACAATCCAATAGAAAATTGATTAGCAACCAACTCTCCTACTCCACTAATTCTTCTATTAGCCAGATGGTCTATATCATCGGTACTGCTTTCACCTTTATTAAGGTTAATAATTTCTTTGATGATTGCAATGAAATCAGTTTGAGTAAGAATTTGAGTATTCAAATCAACTTCCAAATTCAAACGTTTATTAAGTTTAAATCTTCCTACCTCACCCAAACTATATCTCTTTTCATTAAAGAATATTCTATCAACTAATTCTTTCGCAGATTCAAGTGAAGGTTCTTCACCTGGGCGAAAAATATTATAAATAAATTTTAATGCTTTCTCCTCTGAATCAGTGGAATCCTTTGCTAAAGTATTTTCAATGAATTTTCTTTCCTCTTCACAATTCTGAGCAATAACTTTTACTTTACTAATTCCAGCATTAATAAGCTTATCTACAATGGTTTTAGTTATAACTTTTCCACCTTCAGTAAAAACTTCTCCACTATTTTTATCTATTATATCTACAAATATAATTCTTTCACTAAAGTCATCTTTAGTAATATTAATTTCCTCACTTTGATAAAATGTTGCTCTAATTTTATTATTATCTGAAAGACCTACGCAACGAAGAATTATTGATACAGGCACTTTATGTCGTTTATCAATGAGCATATAAATAACATCGTGAGTATCAGTTATAAATTGAACCCATGAACCTTGAACAGGAATAACTTTCGCAGAAAAAAGCTCCTTTCCACTACCATGAATTTCAGAGGTAAAAGTAACTCCTGGAGAACGTTTCAATTGACTTATAATAACTTTCTCTTCACCATTTATGATAAAAGTTCCTCTTTTAGTAATAATTGGGATTTCACCCAGGAATAAATCCTGTTCTATCACATTTTTTACATGTTTTGGTTTCCCTTCAATAGTTTTTTCAAAAATTGTAAGACGAAATTTTACCTTTAATGGCGCTTGATAAGTAAGATTTCTATCAACACATTCATCAGGAGTATACTTTTCTTTTAAAACTGTATATTGAACAAATTCAAGTAAATATCTTAATTGCGTATCTTCAACGGGAAAATGAGTACTAAATACCCTTTGTAATCCAATATTTTTTCTTTTTAGAGGAATTATATCTTTTTGAAGAAATTTCGCATACGAGCCTTTTTGCATAGATAAAAGGTTAGGTATTTCTACTTTTGGAAGTTGAAATCCATGTAATCTTTCAGACATTTTAGAAAAGGACTTTCTTTTGTTCAAAGTGTCTCCTTGATATATCAAACTACTTTTGAATTTGTCATAAAAAACATAAAATTATAATTATAATAAATGAGATTTACAGTGTAAATCAAAACTGAAAGTATTTAATATCTAATAATGATTAAAAGTTTAAATAAATTATTTTATTTCTACAGCTCCGCCTTCAGCTTCAATTTTTTCTTTTACTGCTGCAGCTTCATCTTTTGATACACCCATTACTATAGGTTTGGGAGCTTCATCAACTAATGCTTTAGATTCTTTTAATCCTAATTTTGTAATCTGTCTTACAACTTTAATTACTTGAATTTTTTTGGCTCCAGCATTAGTAAGAATAACATCAAATTCAGTTTGTTCTTCAGCGGGTTTAGATGTTTCTGTGGTTTCAGCTCCGGCAAAGGTTCCAACAGGGGCTGTAGCACTTACCCCGAATTCCTCTTCTAAGGCTTTAACTAATTCAGCCAACTCCATAACATTCAGCCCTTTAATAAGCTCAAGTATCTTCTTTTTCGTGCCGACTTCTTTCATTTATACTCCTATTTTTTTTGATATATTTTTTTTAATAATGACTACTTTATTTAAATAATTGTAGTTGATAATCTTTGGAAATAATATTAACAAAATTAGTATAGATTATTGTTTTTTATTTTTAATCTGGTTTAATACAATAACTAATTTTTGCAAGATACCATTAAGAGTAAAAACTATTCCTGTTATTGGTGAATTTATACCTCCTACTATTTTTGCTAAAAGTTCTCGTTTTGGAGGGAGTTTAACAATTTTATTCAAACCCTCAATATTCATTAAACTATTATCAACTATTCCAAACTTAAATTTTGGCAGATTCCTTTCTTCTGGAAGATTTTTTGCAAATTCATCTATCAATTTTGCAGGTATAACCTCATCTTCTTTAGAAACAGCAACAGCAGTTGGTCCAATAAGATATTCATCTAATCCAGTTATTGATAGATCTCGTATAGCGATTTTAAGCAAACGATTTTTAGCCACAAAATAATTAACTTTATTTTCTCTAAAATTTTTTCTCAATTTAGTTTCTTCTTGAACCGTAAGACCTTTATAATCAACAAAAATAATTGATTTTGCATCTTGAAGATAATTCTTAATATTTTTTACAACTTCAATATTCTTGGGATTAATAGATTTCTGCTCCATAAATTTTCCTATTTTGTTTGGATTTCTTTTAAAAAAGAAATTGAATCTATTTTTATTGCTGGACTCATTGTAGAACATAGAGTCATATTTTTGATATATTTTCCTTTTGCTGATGCTGGTTTATCTCTAACAACGGCTTTCATTAAAGTAGATATGTTTTCATAAATTTTTTCTATTTCAAAAGATATTTTACCAACAGGTATATGCATATTTGCTGATTTATCAATTCTATATTCAATTTTACCAGCTTTTGATTCCTTAACTGCATTTTCAATATCCATTGTAATTGTGCCGGTTTTTGGATTAGGCATAAGTTTTCGTGGACCTAAAATCTTAGCTAATTTACCTATATTTTTCATCATATTTGGAGTTGCAATTGCTATATCAAAATCAGTCCACCCATTTTGTATTTTTTCTGCAAGATTATCCATACCCACGAAATCAGCTCCTGCATTTTTAGCTTCTTCAGCTTTATCTCCTTCCGCAAACACTAAAACTTTTATCGCTTTTCCTGTACCATTTGGAAGAATAACCGTTCCCCTTACTACTTGATTTGCCTTTTGTGGGTCAACACCTATACGAAGATGAATTTCAACTGTTTCATCAAATTTTGTATTTCCTAATTGTTTAAGTAGTTCAATTGCTTGATTCAACTGATAACTTTTAGCTTTATCAATTTTTTCACTTTCTTGCAAATACCTTTTACTCTTTTTCATCT
>JACNFI010000294.1:7013-15436 GCA_014384665.1 Candidatus Cloacimonadota bacterium | reverse complement strand
TAACATTTAATACATTTTTTATCATAAAATTCATTGTTTTTGAAGGTGGACCACCCCAAAAATCATCAAATTTCTGACTGTCATATCTCATTCCATTTATCTCAAATTCACTTAAATGTCCACAGCATTCAAGCCATATACCCCGTAAGAATTGATCCAATTCTTTTAGTGTTGCGTTAGTATCAATTTCAAGATATAACCAAAAAGGTTTAAAACTCCAGATTTTAAGATAGTAATATTTTTTTTGATTTTTTGTCCCAGTTGATTCTTCCGCATCTTTTCTTTGTTTCTCTTTACAAAAGAGAATATGTTTTTGCATACCTCTACCTGAAAAGGTCTTTAAACAAAATCTGCATATTCCCTTATCTTCAATTTCCATTATTGCTCCTTTATTTGATTTTCTTTGTTGTTAAGGTTCTCTCGATTGATCTGGATAATAAAATTTCTTTTTTTTAACTACCAATTTTTAAATCATTATCGATTAGCCTATGAATTATGTACTATGATTAGATTTTAGCTTATTTTATTATTGAAGACTTTGGTTTATCTCCATAAACAATTTCCATTAGACTTTGCTTCAATTTATCATCGTATTCTAAACCCCAATTAATTGTTCTTACATCACCAAAATAATCAACATATTTACCTCTACTTAGAGTGATGGAAACTGCACCTGAGTTCCACCAACTATATCTTTCAAAGATTGGTTCATGTTTTATTGCTTTTTTATTAGGCATTGGGTCATGTTCAGGTTCTTTGCCTAATTTGTTTGTTACAACCTTTAAAATATTATCAATATCATAATCATGAATATTTTCTCTTTCAATTGAGTATATTATACTATCACCAATAATAGAAAGTATAATATCATTATTTGATCTCAAATTGCCTATTTCGAGAGGAACACCATAATTTGATACATCAGTAAAATTTATCAAATCTCTATCAATTATATCACCAATTGAATAACCATCAATTTCAAATCTAATAGATTTAGAATTATTTGTCGACTTAATCTCAATATCTCTTTTTTCTGGAGTAAAAACTAAAAAATAACTACTTGGAGTTGATAAAACAAAATATGGCATATCATAATAAAATATAAAATCATAACCATAAGAAACAGTTATAGTAGTATCTTCTTTGATTTCTGTATAATATAGTGTAGAATCTGTTAATGAAAAATGGTATACTGTGTCAATTATTGAACCATCATAAAGCGTGCCAGAAATAAAAAGACTATCATCTTTTATTATTTGTTTAAAGCCATATTTTTCAGAAACCCAGGTAGTTACTTTAAAGTATTGATAGCTTTTGTGTTTTTTAGCAATTGTATTAGTTTTTTTACTACAGCCAATTAAACAGATTAAAATTAATAAACTAAACAAATAAATTTTTTTCATATTACTGCCTTTATAAGTTGTTTAATTATTTCAATAATTGGTTAAAAAAAAATTATTTAACCATAAATATTATTAACTATTCTACTGTTTCTATTAAATATATTATTAGCAATGTTTTTAAGAAGATTGTCAACATTTTTAGGTCTACTTTGAATGATGTCTCTTATCTCATAGGTTGTATATTTTGTACCTCTCGGAGTTCTATATCCTCTTTCTTTTAAGTATTTTGAAAGTTTTGTTGTACTTTCAAATTCAATATATTTCTTTATAATAAGATCTTCAAAAGAAGTAGGTTTTTTCTTTAACTTATTCATAATAAGTCTTAAATTTTCAATCTTTAATTTAATTTCTTCGACAGTCATATTGAAACCTCCAATCTTCTATCCTTTTTTTCAGCTTTGTAATCTGTTCTAGAATTTTTATTTTGATAGACATAAACTATTCGGTTCAATTTAAAAAATTGAACCAGCCGGAAGAATTTTATCTAGCATTTATTTTAAGTAAGAAATTAACTGTTAATAGTATCAATCTATTTCTAACATATTATTCTCTTTGAACGAAAAACAAAATTTCTTCGATTTCTTTTGATTTATTTTGTTTGCAAAATGAATTTCAAAACAAACATCATCCGGTAATATATCTTTTTCATTTTCAAGTTGAATATTTATCGTTTCATCCTTTTGAAGATTATTTGTAGGATCAATTAAAGCTTTAAAACCTTTCTGTGTAGAAATTGAAATATCTTTAATAGACCCACCTTTGTTCGTAAAATGATACTTCAATATTTTACCGTTATGGTTTCCACCTCCTACGCGAAAAAGAGGATTTAATTCGTTTAACGATTTTTCAGATTCAAATTCATGAATTTTCCTGATTTTTCGTGTTTCTATTGCATACCAAAGTATTATTAGCGCAGTAATAATTAACGCAAAAGTTTGAATTAGAATCAAAATATCTGACAACACCATTTTAACCTTAAAAAGTATTAAATTATTAGTTCTTTTCTTTTGGATTCAATATTATAAAATTTAATCCTTAGTAGATTATTTGAAAAAATACTACATTATAGCCTTTTTTCAAAAACGGTTAGACAATTTTTTTAATATGTTTGCTATTTTTTTTTCTGTATAGTTAATTAAGAACAATTCTACTTTAATACAAAGTTCATCGGAAAGATAATGAAACCATTTTATTTGTGACTTACTAATTGTATCTTTTGCGCTTTTGACTTCAGAAAAGAAGAATTCATTATCTGAATAAACAATTAAATCTGGAAAAAACTCATTAATCCTTACCAAATTTTTGTCTGGATTAGCACTCTTCAAGACACCATAAAATAATTCCGCTTTCACGATTGAACATAAGACTATTTCATTATAGTTATGTTGTTCAAATTGATTCCTTATATTCTCAGAAGAACCGTTTAAATATCGGATACAGGTATTGGTATCTAATAAATATTTCATTGGATTGGATTCCGTATTTCAAAATCCCCCTGTTTCCCACGATTAATCGGAGAATCAGAAAGAGAGCCGTAGGTTGAATTGATAAAATCATTCCATGAGAAATCACTATCTAATTCAAAATTCGCGTTTTTACCTACAGTTAAATCTTGAATTTCATTTGGCTTTTCTAATGATTTTATAATTTTATATAGAATCGTTAAATATTCTTCCGGAATTTTATCAATCTCCAATTTTAATAATTTTTTGTTGATCATTTTTTTATCCTCTTCGTTTTTATCAATCTAAATTATAGAAAATATCTCTACTTGTCAAATTTTTATTGGAAGAAATATTTTCCCTTTCTCCGTATTCCGTTTTCCGTCCTCCGTATTTCGTTTTCCATTCTTCATTCTACATTCTGCATTCACAATCGGGGACGGTTGTGTTACACTCTCCGTTTTTTATATCTTTTCAAATCTCGATAGAAATTCTCATGAGTACCCAAAGCAATAAGAATTCTTAAACCTTTATCCCATTTATATGCTAATAAATACAAGTTGTTACCTGCTCTAAATTTGTAAACCCAAATATTTTTCAAATCTCCCTTTTTCTGCTCACCAATGTTAGGATTTTTAACAATTTCTTCTACAGCCTTATCCAGTTCTACAAGTTGATTTTTTCTCAATTTTTTCTTCTGACGAACAAACAATGATGTTTGTAATACTTGAATTTCTGAACTATTATTTGCTGAACTCATAAGGTGTCAAATCCTGATTTTTTGCTTGTTCTTTTCCAATGAGAATATCTTTGATAAATGAAAAAGGTAAATCTTCGTTTTCTTCAGCAATTTTTCCAATAGTCGCCCAGAATTCAATTTGTCCAGCTAAAGATCGCTTAAAAATATTGGAATTAATTTTGGCAGATTGAGCTAATTCTTCAGAAATTTTTACTGCTATTGACATATTAATCACCTCTCAAAATAATAATTTTATAAACCATTTGATTATAAAAGTTTCATTTTATGTCAAGAAGTTTCTATTTGGAACAAAATAATGTGTTGATAAAATCTCTATAGATTGAAGTCCCTCTTGAGATGAACTCCAATCAATTTATTTCTTTTCCATCCTAAATTTTACATTCACACACCCGCTATTTCTCAAGGGGACGATTATGTTTCTTTTCACTTTTTACCTTTTTTACAAGAAATCCGACTCTGTTTCAAAAAAAATTTTCGAGTAACTAAAAGTATAATAGATTTTAATGGCAGGATGCTATTCGCAGTCAGCGGGAACAATATATGTTAGGCATATTTATATTTTTATATGTACCAATATTTATGGAGGAGTAACTTTATCCGCATGATTGGGGTATATTCTTCGGAAATCCTTATCATTAAGTGTCACCAGCCGTTCAGCATCGGACTTCAAAGCCGAGTACATAATTAAAGCGTCGTAAGTCACCCCACCAATAATACCTGATTCAGATAGATGCTCTATTATGGAAGCATAGTCTTTATCGGACAGAGATATAACTTTACATACATTGATAACATTCTCGTGAATCAATCGTTGAGCAACAGAGGGTGGAATACGAGGTTGAATGGGTAGAGTTGTAAGAATAGCGTATAGTTCAACGATGGAATGCGCTGCAACCAGTCCTGTATTCGTTCCATCAATTACATGCTGTAACCAGGGAAAGGCTTGCTTATGTGCTGGATGTGATTCAATCATTGCAGCCACCAATACAGAAGTATCTAATAGAACTCTCATAAGCTAACTCGCTGTAGGAGCGCAGATATACGACGATTACGTTCGAGTCGGGTAATGTTTCGCAAGTCCCTTATTGGTTTAGCTTTAACAATCAACACGCCTTGCTTGTAAGCCAACTTCGGTAAATCTATCCGAGCGCATAAACATACCGCGCCCTTGTTCCCTTCTTCAACTACTAATGTTGACCCCGGGGACAATTTTAAGCTACTTTTAAACTCGGAGGGTATTACAATATGTCCATGACTATCCACGAATACCTTAATCATCTGTCTCATTTTATTCCTCTATTGTTTCATTTTTATACTCATTATTTTAAAAAATACATTCTTGTCAAGATTGATTTCCAAACTTTATCTTTCACTAATAAAATTGCCACAACCAATATTTATTTACATTTTTGACTCTTCGGTATTTTTAGTGGAAATAAAAAGGTATAGGGATATAGTAGTATAGGGTGATAAGGAGAGAGAAAAATAAGTGCAACAGCATACAGCACATATATCCATATATCCATATATCCTTATTTCCCTATTTCCCTATTTCCCTTATTCCACCTCCTTCAATATCTCCTCAACTGCTCTTTTCAACTGCACATCATCATCTGCAATTTTTTCTTCAGGTGTTTGGTCAACAAGGATATCAGGTTCAGCACCAGTTCCTTCCATATTTATTTCTTCTTGAGTGTACCAACCAGTTCCGGGCATTCTCATACTTGAGCCATCCATAAATTCAATATGTCCAGTGCCAATAACAGAACCGCTGGTCGGCATACCAATTGTTTTTCCTAACTTCAATTGCTTAAAAAGAATTGGAAAAATTTCTGCATCAGAATAGGAATTTTCATTTATTAACAAGACAAGTGGCTTTGCCCAGCTATTTGAAGGAAATTTCTGTTTTCTGGCATTAAAAATGCGGTTTGTTGTATATGCATAGGTTTTTTTGGTCAGAAGTTCAACTAACAAATCATGAATCCAGCCACCTGGATTATTACGGACATCAATAATCAAAGCTTTTTTATCATAGTTTTCTGCAAAAATGTCCTGGACAAATTTGCCATAACTTGTGTTTCCCATTGAGCGAATATGAGCATAGCCTACTTCACCGTCGGTTAATTCGTCCACCATCTCTTTTCTTTCATCAACCCAGGTGTCATACCACATCTTATAGTTTTCCCAGCGAGAAAGCCCTTTTATCTCAACAGTTTTCACACTATCTTCGGTTTGAATTTTTAGGTTAATTTTATCATCAATTTTATTCAAAAATAGAGAATGAACAGAAGTTTCGGGAGTTATTTCAATACCATCAACAGAAAGCAAAACATCTCCAGCTTTTATTCCATAAGGCATATTAAGTTTTGATTTTCTGAATATTTTTTTGAATTTTATGCCTTTTTGGGGAATATCAGAATAGTCCAAAATAAAGCCACCATAAGCGGGTTTATACTGTTTTATTCTATTCTCTTTTCTTGGGGAAAAACCTGTGTGAGATGCATTCACCTCGCCAATCATTTCTGAGATAATATCATCCATAATTTGTGGGGAATAAGCAAAATCCATATATGGATAAAACCTTTTGAAAAGTTTATCCCAATCCTGTCCATGCATCTCCGGGTCATAAAATCTTCTGCCAAATGTCATCCACGCCTGCTCAAAAATGGATTTATTCAGTTTAAGTTTATCATAGGAATACTTAAACTCGTTTTTGATAATCTCGGTTTTCTTATCCATAGAGAGTTTTTTTAAGGTCTCATTCTCTACATAATAGAAGCATTTGTTTTCTTCATTAAATATTATATGTTCTGGCTCTGATGAGAATACAAAAAGCTCCTCATCTTTTTTACCTTTGTAATCTACTTTCCGCATTGTATATTTTTCTTCTTCGTCAGAGGGTGCTCTTTCATCAAACCGATTGACATAGTAAATCAAACTATCGCTAACAGTGGCCACAACATAGTTATATCCAGAACGGGAGACTAATTCAGAGACTCTTTTATCAATATCCTCAACATCAATCTTGATAGGCTCAACTTTTTCCTTTTCCTCTACCTCATCCTTTTCCTCTGCCTCTGCCTTTTCTTCTTTCTTTACCTTTTCCTTCTCCTCTTCCTTCTTTTCTTGTTCCTCTTCCGGGGCGAGGATTGATTCCCAATAATCTTCCTCATCCCAGAAATCTTCTTTTGCTTGAAGGTCTAAACGGCAGATTTTACTTCCTTGATTAAAGAACACAAATTCACCTTTCTTACCCCAAAAGAGATTACCCATCCAGCCATGATATGGGAGCAAGATTTTTTTTTCATCTTTTTCCAGGTCATAAAGATATAACTCACGATTCCATGCCCCTTCTGTTAGAACAAAATAAAGCCCATATCTATTATCCCTGCTAATAGTAAATTTGCTGCGAACTATTTGGTCATCAATCAAATTCTCTATCTTGTCGGTTTTGTAATTTAATTTTGCCAGTTTATATCTTGAGTCATCATCTGAATAGTGAATCAGCAGATTGTCATCATTTCCGATTTCTATCCATTCAATATATTTATCCTTGCACCACTTAACCTTTTCAATTTTCTCCAAATTTTTGATAATAACTTTGAAAAGTTGGGTATTCCCTTTCTCATAAGTTGTGAAGAATATAGTTTGATTATCTTGCATTATGGCAATATCGTCAATGCCTTGTTGAGCAAAGGTGATTTGCTTGACTTCGTCACCTTTTTCAGGAACTGCGAATAGGTCAAATTTATAGGAGAACACCACAAGTTTTCCATTTGGAGATATGGCAAAATTTTTTACCTTATTTGTAAACTCTTCTTTAACCTCAAAATTATCAATAAAATCCTGTTTAATGTTAATATCTATCTTTCCAATTTTTCCATTCTCTGGATTGTATTTCCAGATTTCATCAAATTTTTCAAAGACAATTCTATCATTTTGTTTTGCAATGCTGATGTCCCGAACTGACCAGTTTTTGAATTTTGTTAGTTGAGTTCTATTCTCAAAATCATAATTTTGAACTTGATAAAGTTGAAAAACTTTTCCATCAGATGCTGCAAAATAGACCCCAGATTTAGTTGAAGAATATACTGGATAGCGTTCTGTATAGTCAGTATATGTTAATTTTTTATATGTCTTGTCTTTAATATCATATTCCCACAACTCCCCATTTACACTTCCGGTGTATGCTTCACGATATGGCATACCACGTCGATTAAAAATTATTTTTTTATTATCAGGTGATAACTTGGAATAGTAATCACTGATTTCTGTAATTTTAGTTGGTCGCTTACCATCAAGAGGAACTAAAAAGATATTTGTTCCCATTCCAATTTCATAGCCTGTTGCAAGCAATTTTTTACCGTTTGAGAACCAATCACAGACACTGAGTCCTTCTTTAGAAACGCAAGTTGCCTCACCTCCATCAGATGGAATAACATAAATATTTGTCTGTCCTTCCCGATTTGAATTAAAAGCAATCTTTTTCCCATCTGGTGCAAAAACAGGATTAAAATCATCACCTTTTGATACAGTTATCCTTTTTGCTTCACCCCCTTCAAATGGAACTATCCATAAGTCAGACATATAAGAGAAGCAGACGGTTTTTCCGTCTGGGGAGATTGCTGGGTCTTTTGCAAAATGTGGCTCTTCTGCAAAAGCATTTACAGAAAAAAAGCAAAATAATAAAATAACTATGAAATATGATTTTTTCAGCATAATTTTTCCTTATCTTTATTTAATTTTAACCGATTCAACCCCTTTAGATAGTAAACATTTAACGGAGTAAACCAATTAACCATTTCAACCAATTCAACC
>JACNFI010000294.1:0-6923 GCA_014384665.1 Candidatus Cloacimonadota bacterium | reverse complement strand
TTCAACCAATTCAACCAATTCAACCAATCAACTACACTTTGACCATCCGCAAATAGGACAGGTTTTGCAACCTTCTTTGAATTCTAATGCAGTTCCACATTCAGGGCAGATAGCACCGAGTCCAGTTGAAATAGGTGAAGTATTCACCCTTTCCCGTTTTCCCTTCTCCTTTCTTCCTACTTCCTTTAATCCGTTTCCATCTTGAGCGATAAATTCTTCAAGAGCTTTTGCAATTCCATCTGCGCAGGAAAGTGTCATACTGCCATTTGACCACATTGGAGAAGGGCAGCGGATAGATCGCAGTTGTTTGATAATTGACTCCATCTTGATATTGGAACGAAGCACCAAAGAAATCAAGCGTGCGATTGCTTCTAATTGTGCTGAGGCACAACCGCCGACTTTTCCCATTTGCGTGAAAACTTCACAAACCCCTTTCTCATCGGTGTTAATAGTAACATATAAGTGTCCACAACCAGTTTCAATTTTTTTAGTTACTCCGACAGTTGTATCTGGTCGCCGCCGCGGAGCGATTCTGGATTTTTCCTGCTCCTTCATCTTTTTGCCAATGCTGAGAACCTGTTCTTCCCGACTTCCATCCCGATATACAGTTACCCCTTTACATCCCAATTGGTATGCTAGTTCATAGGCAGCCCTTATGTCATCTACTTTTGCATTATTGGAAAAATTAATCGTTTTTGAAACAGCGTTATCCACATAACTCTGAAATGCTGCCTGTATCTTGATGTGCCAATCTGGAGAAATGTCGTGGGCTGTGACAAACACTTTTTTTAATGAATCTGGCACTTTTTTAATATTTTTTAGAGAACCCTTTTCGGAAATTTTTTCCATCAATCTTTTAGAATAAAAATTCTGGCCTTTGGCAATCTTTTCAAAATATTTGTTTACATAAACCAGTTTCTCTCCATCCATCACATTTTTGACATATACAAGAGAGAAAATTGGTTCAACTCCACTGGAAGCATCTGCAATCATACTGATTGTTCCGGTCGGAGCGATTGTTGTCGTCGTAGCATTCCGAATACCGTTCTTTTTTATATCTTGCTTAAGTTTGTCCCAATCAAGCTTTGTGCTTGCTCTGATTAGTTTTTCATTTTTGAAAACACTCTTATCAAAATTTGGGAATGCTCCTTTTTCTTTTGCGAGTTTCATTGATTCCAATTTTGAATGATAATCAATGAATTCCATCAATTCTTCTGCAAGTTTTATTGCTTTATCTGAATTGTATGGAATTCCAAGTTGGACAAGCATATCAGCCCAGCCCATAACTCCAAGCCCGATTTTGCGATTTGCTTTTGCCATTTTTTCAATCTCTGGGAGCGGAAATGCTGAGCGGTCTATTACATCATCAAGAAAATTGGTTGCTGTACAAACCGTCTTTTTAAGCAGATTCCAATTGATTTTTCCATCTTTGACCATCAGAGAGAGATTGACAGACCCAAGATTGCACGCTTCATTTGGAAGCAAAGGCTGCTCACCACATGGATTAGTCGCTTCAATTTTCCCAATAGCAGGAGTTGGGTTAAATCTGTCTAATCTATCAACAAAGACGATTCCTGGCTCTCCATTCTTGTGTGCCATTTCTATAATAATATTAAATACATCTCTGGCTTTAACCTTTTTCACAATTTTTTTTGTATGTGGAGAAATTAACTTATACTCACCATCTTGTTGAACAGCATTCATAAATTGTTCTGTAACTCCAACACTAATGTTGAAATTATTTAGTTCAGTGTTCTCCTCCTTTGCTTTGATAAAATCCAGGATATCTGGATGGTCAACATTCAGGATAGCCATATTAGCTCCCCTTCTCGTACCCCCTTGTTTCACCGCATCAGTCGCTGAATTAAATACTTTCATAAATGTAATAGGCCCGCTTGAAACACCACTGGTAGTTCTAACAGGAGAATTTTTTTCCCGTAATTTTGAAAAACTAAATCCTGTCCCGCCGCCACTGTTATGAGAAACGAATCCATTACCAATATAAGTCTGCCCATTTGAAACGGTTAAATCATAAACTTCTTTTTTATCATCACATTCAATATCTGACACTTTTACATAGAATTGGTTTTTGTCAATCAATTTACTTAATTCAGGAATCTCTACTTCACCCAAGATCTCTTTTGCCTGTTTCATAGATAATTCTCGGTTACCATTTACTTCTCTATTGTATTTCCGTCTTAGTTGACCGTGTAAATACTTTTCTAATACATACTTTTGGTTTGGCAGAAATTCTTTCCTGTTGAAAATTTTATTTAGATTGACATTATTCAATCTTTCTTTCTTGCTATTTATATTAAAACCAATTTTTTTTATAAAATTTGCCATTCCTATTTTAGTTGTAACTGAGATTTGCCAGCTTTTGGTATTTTTAAGTTCTCGCTTTATAGTGGGGATAGCAAAATAGAGTAAAAGAACTTGCAACCCGTTGATCATTTGTTCTGATGAACTGGTCAAAGAGATATATCCTCTTTTATTTATACAACCGTCAGTATCAAAAAGTCCTTGCAAAAATCCAGCCATTTTTTTTGTATCGCTATTAAAAATAATCTCTGGAATTATAACATTTCTGGAAGATATTTTTTGAACTCCCAAAAATTCAAACCATTTTTTTATCTGAACACTTTGGATAGATATATCATAAGAATTCTTATTTGCTTCCAATCTAATTTTAGGTTCAATATTAAACATATTTTTGATAATTGAGGACAACTTATTTACTATATTTTTGTTTTCACTTCCTATAGTAATTCTTATCCGACCGGGATCTCCTTTATGAAATGAACCATCTCCAATAAAAGCACCAAATAAATATGCCAAATCTTCAGTTAATTCTTTTGGCAGTTTATGTATTTTAGCTTTGAAAGAAGTTTTATTATATTCTTTTTGTTCAAATTTAAATTCAGGTAGTTTGTCTTTTTTTTTATACATTAAATCAACAGGCTGAATAACGACCCAGTCCCATTTCTTCAATTCTTTAAATGATCTCCATACATAATTCCCATTTTCGTTTACTATTCTTATTTTGTGTTCGCCTGTTCCAGAAATTTCATATCCATAATTTGTAGTTATTTTGTATACTTCTTTCTTCCCAAGATTGTGTGTCTTGATGACCTGTTTGATATCTTCATCGGTTAAGACAAAGCTATCTTTTGGAATTTCATTTATCTTTCGTATTCCTTTATTGGTAAAAATGTAAGTATCTTCAGTTAAGCATTTATGGATTAAAGCTGCATTCTTAACTGCAGAAAAGATACTCTCCATACTATCTTCAATTGGTAATACAAAACATGCAGAAAGTTGCTGAAGGTCATTGCCAGCATTCATTAAAGTTGGAGAATTTGGAAGAAAATATCTTTTATCCATTAAGTCATAGTATTTTTTTGCTTTTTCTTTATTATTACCAGCAATATTCTTGCTTACTCTTTTTAACATCTTTTGGGAATCCTCAATTGCATTTCCCTTGTTATCCTTTTTGAAATATCTCTTTTTCAAAACCGCTAAGGCATTTTCAGTTAGTTCCATTTATATCTCCCTGAGAAAGTTTGTCTTTATTTGGTGTATAAATTTAACCATAATATCCTTTATATTTGTGAGAAATGGTGGGCGGTACTGGATTTGAACCGGTGACCCCTACGATGTCAACGTAGTACTCTAACCAACTGAGCTAACCGCCCACTTTTATCCCCTGTGGGGATAAATTTTGTAAAAAATTTTACTCCCTGATTTTATTTGTCAAAAGATTTATGATTTTTTGTTGAATTTTTATTTTTTAATTTTATTTTAGAAAGGAAAATATATTGAGAATACTATAATTAGATAAATTAAAAATTTAGAATTATAAAATTTGACATAAAAAATCTCTGGTTTTTTTTAAGCAAAAAGCTGAGAAGAAATGAATATTGTAAGAAGAAAAACTGGCTGGATTGAAGTCATCTGTGGAAGTATGTTTAGCGGAAAGACAGAGGAGTTGATACGACGACTCCGCAGAGCAGAAATTGCTAAACAAAAACTCCAGACTTTCAAACCAATAATTGATAAACGATATAGTAAAAAATATATTGTATCTCATGATAAATCTAAGATGATATCTCAATCTGTAAAAAATTCTGAGGATTTATACAAAAAAGTGCGTTCTGATACTGAAGTTATAGGTATTGATGAATGTCAATTTTTTGATAAAGAATTACCAGAAACTTGCAATAAATTAGCAGATGAGGGAAAGAGAGTCATTGTTGCTGGATTAGACCAGGATTATCTTGGCAGACCATTTCATCCATTGCCGGAATTATTAGCAATTGCTGAATACATTACTAAAACACTTGCAATCTGTGTGAAATGTGGGAATCCTGCTAATAGAACTCAACGATTAGTCAAAAGTAATAAGGAAATATTACTTGGTGCAAAAGATATTTATGAAGCTCGCTGCAGAAATTGTTTCAAACCTATCAAGGACTAAAAATGCTCCAATTAATAAATTCTCTCCTAGCTATCTATTCTTGGCTCATTATTATTCGTGCCATAATTTCCTGGTTCTCACCCAATTATAGCAGCCCTTTAGTCCAACTGTTAATTAAAGTTACAGAACCTGTGCTTGCTCCAATTAGAAAAATTATTCCAATGAGAGGAATAGATTTTTCGCCCATTATTGTGATTATCATTATCCAAATTTTAAGAAAAATTCTAATTTCATAGCGCAGTAAACTGCAACTAACCACAGAGAACACAAAGAAGGCACAAAGTCCACCAAGTCATTTTATTATCTTTGTGTCCTTTGCGTCTACTCTGCGAACTTTGCGGTTAAATTTCGTGCTCATCATGCCAAAGGCAGATCCGCCTCTGGCGGAAAAAACAAAGAATTTATTTATAATACTATAGATCGTAAGGATAAATGGATATAAAAATTTTACCTGAAGAAATAAGAGGAAAAGAATTCGCAAAATCAATGAGCGGATACAAAAAATCTGAAGTTGATGATTTTCTGCAATCAATTGCAAATCAGATGGAAATAATGCTTGCTGAAATTCAAAATTTAAATGAGAAAATTCAGGAAAAAAATAAAGAATTAGAAAAGTTGGATGAGCAAAAAGAGCTACTTAAAAAAACTTTGATTTTAGCAGAGAAATTGAAAGAGGAAACTCTTCAAAATGCAAAAAATGAAGCAGAAAATATTATCAAAGATGCAGAAATCAGTTCAAGAGAGAAAGTCAAAAAGGCAAAAGATTATCTCAGTATCCTGGAGCATGATTATATAAACCTTAAAGAAAAGAAAAAGCAATATACTATTTCCTTCAAAGCACAATTAAATTCTATGCTTGAAATAATTGAAAAAAGTATGGAACAGGAATCTACTGCGACTGAGAAACAATCTAATACTAAAATAAATACAAAATTGAAACATGAAAAAGATTCTTAAATATTTACCCGATACAGTTAATTTCATAAAAAGTCAGTATACAAGAACTGTTGATACAGCAATTATCTTAGGGACAGGATTAAATGAGATAGCATCTTCTATTGATACAGAATTAGTAGTCCCATATAATAAAATTCCAAATTTTAAACCTTCAACTGCTCCATCTCATAAAGGACAACTGATTTTTGGCACAATGGCTGGCAGAGGAATAGTACTTATGCAAGGGAGATTACATTGTTATGAGGGCTATTCTCCATTAGAAGTCGCATATCCAATTTTTGCTTTGAAAGAAATCGGAGTGAAAAATCTAATAATTACAAATGCCTCTGGTTCATTAAATCAAAATTTTCAACTTGGAGATATTATCCTTATTACTGACCATATAAACCTTACTGGAATGAATCCTTTAAGAGGGCAAAATGAACCTATGCTTGGTCCAAAGTTCCCAAGTATGCACGATGCATATCATAAAAGATTTATTGAAATTATGAAAAATATTGCACAAGAAAATAATATACCTATCCGTACTGGAATATATGCTGGTTTTTTAGGACCAAACCTTGAAACACCTGCCGAATGTAAAATGTTAAAAATCATCGGTGCTGATATGGTTGGTCTATCAACTGTTCATGAAGTTATAGTGGGTGTATATCTTCAAATGAAAATATTAGGTATTTCTACTATTACGAACATTTCAAATTTATATCACTCCAGAGTGCATACTCAAAGTGAGATTGAAAAAACTGCATTTAAAGCACAAGATAAGATAAAAATATTGCTACAAAACTTTGTGAAACAATTATAGTTTGAAAGAGAGGATAAAATGGAAGAGGAAAAATCTGAATATTTTAAGAATATATTAATTAAGGAAAGAGAAAAGATAGTTAAGATTATTGAAGGTATTGACAAGAGCTGGAGTAAAAATATTAGAGAATCTATTGGAAACCATACTGGTTATGCCACGCATATGGCAGACCTTGCAACTGACTCTGATGAAAGAGAAAAAGACACCTATATGTTAGAAAGAGAATTTAAAAATCTCAAAGCCCATGACCAAGCTCTAAAAAGAATCTATACACAATCTTATGGAATTTGTAGTAAATGTGGAAAAGAGATTACCGAGGAACGATTACGAACTATTCCTCATACAGATTTATGTATTAACTGCAAACGAAACGAAGAAAGGATTAACTATAATAACAGAAAAATCTAATAGTCTAAAAAAATATTTACTGCTATTCTTGCTTTTTCTTTCTTTAGACCAGTTTTCAAAGATAATTATAAGGAAGATATTTTCTAATAATGTAAAAAATAGTTATAATATAATTGGTAATTTCTTTCGGATAACTTACACAGAAAATCCCGGAGCTGTTTTTGGAATTTCAATAGGGTCAGGTATTCTTAATCAGTTAATTTTTATCACAGCTTCAATTGTTGCTATTTTCATATTGATTTATCTTTTCCTTAAACATTCTCATCCACTTGTTGA
>JACNFI010000293.1 GCA_014384665.1 Candidatus Cloacimonadota bacterium | reverse complement strand
TTGGGTTCTATTACCCACAACTAAAGTTGTGGGCTAACTTGCTATTTCTCATAGGCTTAGCCCACAGTTTCAACTGTGGGTAGAATGTTAAAAAACACATTTCTAACCCCTTTAGGGGTTTTTAGAGCGGACTCATTTATATTTACTCTAAATTTCTTATTAATCATATTATATTAATTCTTAATGTTATTCAGGATTTACCATACGAAAACAACTCCACTATTTGGGAAGAACCATTCATCCTGAGAACTTTTCAAAGTAATTTGACGATTCTTTTCAATTTCTTTAGGATACTTTTCTTTTCCAGCAAAGATTGAAATTGTTTCAACATTTTTTATAAATGTTTTAGAAAAATCAAATGTGACAGAAATCCCCTTTATTAATTCAACAAAATATATTGTCAATTGATGTTTTGATTTAGGATAATAAGTTGTTGTATCAATGGTAAATTTCACATCTTTTCCAATAAGTTTTTTTATATTTGGGTGAGAGCATTCAATTTCTAAATTTTCCAAAGTATCATTTTGTTGCATAAATGACTTTGAATTTGAAGAGGATAATGTATTATTGTTGTGTGTGATTTCATAGTTTAAAATTATATCATCAATCATAATTTTATCTATATGAAATGAATTAAACAAATCAATCTTACTATCTAAAAGCCAACGATATTCAACATCTTCTAATTGGAAATATTTTTCAAGTTCTTTTAGGTTAGTTGCGCACACTATTTTGAATTTTTCATTGGACAATTTTTTATGATAGCTTAGTTTAGTTTGTGCAAGGTAGAATTGTTTTGCAAGCTCCGCCTTTGTCCGAGAAAGGGGGACTTCGGTAGACAGGTCAGTCCCTACCTCCCCGAGCAAATCGGGGATAATTGGGGATTTTATTTCTGATAATTTTACAGTATGGACAAAGTTTGTTTTCCAGCACACATCTTTGTCAGTATCTGAAAATATATTTTCAAGAAGTTCCTGATAAACTATACTGCCAATTTTATTACTATTTAGCCTTTGATTTAACGAGGTCTGAATTATTTTTTCCAATTTTGTATTAGAGAAATCCTTTGCAATAAATGTTCTACGAGAAATCGGTTCAATTCTCGTATCTATATTTGACTTGATAAATATTCTCTGAGCTCGTCTGCCAAGATTACATACTGTCTCATAACTAAGTCCATTATATGAATCTGATAATTCTTCAGCTGAAATAATACTGTTTCCATTACTTCCAAGCAGAGTAACCTCATCTCCAACTTTTGCATCTTTGACATTTGAAATATCAACCACGAGCATATCCATTGTTACTCTACCAAGAATCGGACATTTTTTTTCATTGATTATCACTTTTCCAATATTTGAAAGCAAAAAATTATATCCGTCTCCATATCCAATTGGAAGTATAGCAGCACATATTGATTTGTTTGTTACATAGGTTTTTTTGTAGCTAATACCAAAATCAGCAGGAAATTCTTTTATTAATACTATCTTTGATTTGAAGGTCATTACTGGACGGAGACTAATTTTTGAGCGGAGTGTTTCATCAGTATAAATTCCATAAGATAACAGACCTATTCGCACAATATCATATTGATAATTTGGGAAATTTACTAAGCCCGCACTATTTGCTAAATGAATAATTTCTGGAATGATACTTGTAGATTTTAATTCTGACAAAACCGATTCAAATCTTTGAATCTGGATAGAAGAGAATTCACTTTCTTTATTTTCACTCATTGAAAAATGAGAGAATATACCTTCAATATGAATATTTTTCAACTCTTTAAACACAGAAGATATTTCTTTTGCATTATTCCATAAGAATCCAGCTCTTCCAATTCCTGTATCAAAGTTAATATGAACTTTTACAATCTTATTGTTTTGAACAGCAAATTTATTTAATTTATTAGCAAATTCAACGCTGGAAATAGATGGGGTTAAATCATAATTTATTATATCTTCTATTTCATCAGGGAATGATGGACTTAATATTAATATACGACTATTTATCCGTTCAAGTCGTAATAAAACTCCTTCATCAGAATTTGCAACACCAAGCCATTTTATATCTATTTTTTCTGATTCATGAGCTATTTCAACTGAACCATGTCCATAAGCATCTGCTTTAACTATTTGCATCAACTCAACATTTGGTTTCAAAAATTTTTTGAGTTGAGTAATATTATACCTGAAGTTATCCAGGTTAATAACAGTCCAGCTACGGAATTCTTGATTTATCATTTTCACCTGAAAATAGTGCGCATATTACACACCCCGTCCTCCGATTTCATCGGAGTCCACCCCTCTCAAGAGGGGATTTAATATGATTCCCCTCTAATAAGAGGGGAAAAATTTTCCACCTGTCTAGGCTTGGCCTAGCCAAGACTGAAAGGAGAATTAGGGGTGTGTTATTTTTATCATTCTTTGCATCCCAATTTATCCTCTGAAATAGAATTTATCGGGCTCCTCCAAGTCGGGATTTCGTGGGTATAAATTCTATTTTACCTTTTGAACCCAATATTCATTAATAGAAGGAAATTGTTCTTTTAGTTTTTCACCAAGGGATGTAGCTTCGGAGTGTGTGTAAAAATCATCTAAACGAAGGCGATAGAAAGTAAAACCATCTTTTTTATGAGTAGTGATTTTTGTTTTGTAACCATATAGCTCTAATTTATTCTTCTCAAGTTCAATACTGGCATAATTTTTACTCGCTACGATTTGTAGTTCATAAACCTTTTCTTCTCTTTTGGGCTGTTCTTGTATTTGTTCTGGTTCTTTTTCAATCTTTTCAGTTGTTGGTTCTTCAATCTCTTCAGTTTCAATTGTAAC
This sequence comes from Candidatus Cloacimonadota bacterium, assembly GCA_014384665.1. Classification (GTDB taxonomy): domain Bacteria; phylum Cloacimonadota; class Cloacimonadia; order JGIOTU-2; family JGIOTU-2; genus JACNFI01. The sequence continues at coordinate 227 of JACNFI010000293.1, read as the reverse complement.
TTTTTCTTCAACCTCAACTTTCTTCTTTCCACAAGCCAGTGTAAATGAAATGTAGAATAGTAAAGCTACTATTGCAAATATTATGAATAATGTTCTTTTCTTCATATTAACCTCGGAAAGTAATTTTTGTTTTAAAATAATAATATTTATAAATTCAAGTCAAGAAAATGATGTGGATTTTATTCATTTAAATTAATTAACTCAAGTTTCGCAGGTGGCAGACGGAA
>JACNFI010000292.1 GCA_014384665.1 Candidatus Cloacimonadota bacterium | reverse complement strand
CATAATATACAAATTTTTAATTTATAAAATCCCACTGAATTTTCAAACAAGTTCCATAATCATTTATTAAATTATTCTTATCCATAAAATAATCTTGCTCAAGAATATTCTTAAACAGAAGTGAAATTCTAAAGCGATTTATATTTATACCAAATTCCAGATCAAGAAAAATTTCATCTTTTTCTTTTTTTAACTCACTATTTCTAAAATCTTTAACATAAGACATTTCTGATTTTAAATAGATAAAATTATTATGGTAAAGATCTTTCTTAATTTCACATAATAACTTAAATGCCACATTTGGACGAAAAACAAGATTGTCTGGATTTTTTGTAAAGTAAAAATTTAATCTAAACTTATTTTTAGTAGTAAGAAAATCATATTTTGCTTCTGCTGAAGTAGTAAATCCAAAAGTGTTATAAGTTTTGATTTTTTCGCAATACACACTATCAGTTCCTCCAGACCGAGTCCATTGAATATCATTTTTTACTTTATGGGCAAATGGCGTGATACTAAAATTATATTGAGATGATTTATAATGAAGAGTAAAATCAGCAAATACAATTTCCTTTATATTTTCTAATAATTCTGCGGTGAGCATTTGCAGAGGATACTGCTTTCCCCTCGTTCCGATGGAAACAATGGTTGTAAAGTTCTTATTAACCGGGAAATTAAATAATAGTTGTGGATAGATAAGAGTTGTATCACAAAGACCTGAAAAGTAAATTTGATTAATAATTTGCATAGTATAAAAATCATAAAAAATTCCTGGAGAATCCATTTTTAATGCGATATAATAATCTTCAACAACGCCATTATAAACTTGGTGCTTATAATCGTTAATATCTGCACGGAACGAGATATCTGTCTCATAATTTTCAACAGGCAAATGGATTATGAAATCAAATTGGTTACGATAGAACCTATTATTATTAACACTCGCATTATAAATTTTCTGATGTCCTGTTTGATACAAATATGAAAAATCTATAAAATTATCAAAAAGAGAGGTTTTTATAATGTGAGAATTTGTTTGTATTTTCTGTAAATAATGCTCCCATAAGTAGACATCAGACTTAAGAGGGTTTATAAAATTATAGGTTTCATAAGCAGAAAAAAGTTTTAGAAAGTTATAATTTATCTTATATGATGAAAATGTTTTTTCAAACTGTAAAATAAAATTATCAAAATAGTTTTTACTTTCCCAAGGGCTTCTATCTTCTCCACTATGAAGAAATAATTTTATATCAAAAAGATTTAAGAAATCGTTTTTTTGAATATTTATAAACCTGTTTTCATAATTATGTGAACCATTAAAATATTTTAATGTAGTCAAAGTTGCCTGGAAATCAGTTTCTAACACAGAAAAAATATATTCACTATTTTCTTTTTTATCAAAATTATAATAATATAAGAAATTTAGCAACTCGTTCTCGGTCAAAAAAAGATTTTGCATGTTTAAATTCAAAAGAGAGTAATCGTTTTCTTGATAGGGGAGATAATAAAAATTCTCTCCAAACCAATAAAACACATTCGTATTAAAAATTTTTCCCTCAATATTAAAAAATGTATCTTCTAATGCACGGACTTTATGTTCAACTACTTTTAGTGAAAATCTTTCGAGTTTAATGCTATCCTGTATAGTTGTAATTTTCAAAGTATCAATTAAAATTGAATCTGGTTGACCAATTTCTTGAATTACAATATTCTGGGCGTAGATTTGGAGGAAAGGAAATAGTAAAAAAAGTAATATACAAATTTTTTTTATAACCATTGTTTCTCTTTATACCACTTATAAGTTTTGGCAATTCCTTTTTCAAGACTGAATTCTGGAGTAAAGTTTAGTATTCTTCTTGCTTTTTCCGAGCTACATAGCCAATATTTCATTTTCATTTCCTTTACTTTCTGGAAGTTAATTGTAGTTTGATTTTTACGGAAATATTTTGTAATTTCATTAAAGAAAGCCAACCCATAAACAAAAGGCACAGGAATATTAATTCTGATTGCATTTTTTCCCATAACCTTTTCTAAAGTTGATATAAAGTCCTGCCAGGAATACACATTTCCATCGTTTGCAAAAAAGGTTTGAAGGTTTGAATTCGGATTTTCTGCACTCTTTATAATTAAATTCGTCATGTCATCAATAAAAATCATACTTATAAACTTTGTTTCAAATCCGACTAAAGGTGCAATCCCTTTTTGGACAAGTTTGAAATAAGTAAGGAAATCTTTATCAAAAGGACCAAACACACTTGCGGGTCTGATAATTGTCCAAGGAATCCTTGCATACTTTTTTATGTATTCTTCTGCTGCAAGTTTGCTTTTACCGTAATAAGAAACAGGGATTTCAGTTTCCTTTTCTGTTTTTGGTGTTTTAGATTTTGAAGGCCCACTTGCTGCTTGTGAACTAAGAAATATAAACTTTTTAATGTTGAGGTTCTTAACTGCTATTAATAGATTTATTGTTCCATCAAGGTTTATTTCAAAATATTTTTTCTTACTTTTCTCTTTTACTTTTGCTGCCAGATGAAAAATATATTCTTGCCCGTTACACGATTTTTTTAAAGAATCAATTGAATTAAAATTGGCATACTCAAATCTTACAGATAGATTTTTCAGTGAAGAAAGGTTAGAAGTTTTTCTCACTAAACAGGTAACATCATAACCTTTACTCATAAGCATTCTTACAAGATTACAGCCAACAAAGCCATTTGCTCCAGTTACGATTACCTTTTGTTTCATTTCAGCTTAAAAATTATTTATGAAATTTTTTGTCAATTGAAAAGCTATTTAATTTTAGATATATTCGGGTTGCGAGTTTCGAGTTGCGGGTTACGAGTTGCGGGTTACGAGTTGCGGGTTGCGGGTTGTGGGTTGTCGGTTCACAACCATTGCGTCCTGATATATCAGTGATTTTTCAGATATTAATTATTTGACTAAATATCAATTATTTATATTTATTAAATTAAGTAACTTTCTTAAATTTAATCCGTTAGCTGACGGATGAGTTAAGTTGACTTGTTTAAATGAGTTAGAAGACTTAAGTCAAGTCAGCTAAA
>JACNFI010000291.1 GCA_014384665.1 Candidatus Cloacimonadota bacterium | reverse complement strand
TATTTAACTATTAATTTTAAAGGGAGTTATGAAAATATTTGGAAGGGAAAAAATGCTAATTTTCAGGGGGTGGGAAAGTGAAAATTTTGCGGAATATTACACACTAACTTGGATAAATCGAAATCAAAAAAAATTAACCACAGAGAACACAGAGAGCACAGAGAAAATCTCCTTTCGAGAGGAGGATTACGACTTTAATAGGGAGGTGTGTTTTATTCGGAAATTCATTTTTCAATATTGGATATTAATCAATAATTAATTATCAAGTTGGGAATGACAATGGAAATTTATTATCGCTTTCCTCTTCACGCTCTTTTATCATGGCGTATTAGCTAGCTATCCGATAAGAGTATCAAATCATATCTACATAATTCAGATCAATAATAAATTATAGAAAAGCCTGTCCGAGAGATAGCAGACAGGCTTATAATTTGCAGTTTGAAGATTTTATCTTACCAATAACATCTTTTTAGTTATAGAACCATTATCAGTATCCAATTTACAGAAATAGATGCCTGAACTCATATCTTCACCATCCCAATATACTGTATGAATACCTGCTGGTATAGGTCTATCTATAAGAGTTTCAACTAATTGACCTCTAACATTATAAATTTGAATTTTTACATTACCGGATTTTGGCAATGAGTATTTGATAGATGTTTCTGTTTTAAATGGATTTGGGTAGTTCTGGGAAAGAGAAAATATAATTTGGTTTATTCCCGGAAAATGGTCATCTACACCTATATAATAGTATCCACCATTCAGAACAAAATCACCACCGCTCATTTTGCCACAAGTAATTACGCAAGAACCCCAAACTTCGTAGTTCCCTCCTTCTGCATGAGTTGCACCACCACAAGTGAAATCCAAGAGTTCATAAGTAGCGAATGATATTTGGGGAATAGTCAGTATAGCCAATAATAGTATTAATTTTCGCATTTTTACTCCTTATGGTTTTCCTTGTATCATTCCTTCCTTGTCAATTTCAAATGCATCAGGAAATCTTAAATAATCGGTATCATTTCTATTTCCCACAACACGATAAGTGAAGGAAGCATTGCTAATTCCTCCTTGCAACTCATAGACATCAAAACCAGATGTACCTGTTTTAACATAAACTCCATTGCAATTATCATTAAGCTGTATAAAAACCTTTAATGGATGTTCACTGTCAGTTTTAATACAATCTTCAAATAGAGGGTCAAGATCAATATGCGTGTGTCCATTTACAAGTTGTCCCTCTCCGAAATCCTCAAAATAAGGTTCAGGACATTCGGGGGCAAATAGAACCTTCTTTCCTTGACGTGTTGGCATAATACATGAAACATTACCATCACCATAGATTTTGTATTCTGTCCCTGACAAAGTTGTAGCCACATAAACAATTGCATTTCCATCTGTAAACATTCCACCAAACTGACCTCCAACTCCAACTATTCCAAAATTATTTCCAAATCCTGCTACACCTGTACTCGAATAACCATTCCAATTACTGACCCCTCCGCCAAGCCCAACAATACCTGTCCCTGAACCGCTATTATGATGTCTTCCATAGAGAGAGGCATAACTAGTATTATATGCACGAGAAACTACTGGAGTTGCATTTGAAGACTTAAACTCACCACCAGTATTGTATGCATCAACATATATACCTATATCAACATTATCAATATCAATACCTGTGTCTCCAGCTCCATCAATTTCAAGTGCATTACCACTTCCATCTTGATCTATTCTTACTAACTTGCTTGAGGAACTTCCGTCAATGTTCACTCTTCCATTTCTTACCTCAAGAATATAATCTGTATTAGGACTTGTTGTACCAATCCCTACTCTCCAATCTGAATCATTTGGATATAGTGCGCTTCCTACTTGCGTCCAATAACCAGTAGTCACTTCACTCCAGTGATGTCCATCTAGCATATCTGCATTCAGGTTAGTACATACTGCTCCATCATTTATAGGAATATCTCCTGAAGAATGACCAGAATCGTGTCCATCAAGTTTATCAGCATTATCTGAAAGTTCAGAGACATAGGTATATCCAATGCTTGTTAGCTTCGTTCTCGGGGTTAAAGTTGTCCCTTCAATTATTATCTGAAGATAGCGTTCTGTCCCTGTAAAACAACTCGATGGAATAGGAGCGCCTTCGCTCCCAAGGACCACGCTAAAACGTCCATTAGTAACCTCAACTGAATATGTATGACTCCAACATGCAGTTCCGCCAGCAGATGAAACATATATGCCAAAATTCATATTATAAGTTCCTGTTAAAGCTACGCCATCCTCCTCAAGATAGCCCTGATAACTAATCTCATGAGGAATATCTGGATTTCTATCTTTTACTACATATTTTTCTGACACTTGTACTTCTGAATCTTGAGTCTTCTTTGATACTTGTAAATTTTGTGCCACTACTGTCGTTATAACAAAAAATATAGCAATAATACATATCAATGTGCAAATTACTCGTTTCATTGTTTCTCCTCTTTATCTTTTATCTTATAGATAATTTTTTTCTGTTAACATCTTTCTCGGTTCGAAGTTTTATCAGATAAATTTCGAATCCACTATCTTATAATCCATATCGAATCCATCCCACTTTAGCTCATGTTTACCTCCCCTCTGTGCCAATATGACACTGGACAATCTCCGACTTCATGTTAACACCTTCCACTTGTATATCATTAAATATGCTTTTAAAATACTGTCATAAATTATGATACACTACCATTTTATTTATTTTGGATTTCTCTGATTTTTTTTGCAAAATAGAAAAAGGACGCAACTTTCAATTACGCCCTGACTTGAGGTATCGCAATACCCGACAACCTAGACATAAGAAAGCGCGTCCCACAGGGGACGCAACCTTCCTATTCGTTCTGGTTGTCTTAAATTTGCGATTTTCAAGTCAGAACAAATACAAAGATGCGATATTTATATTTTAATTAGCTATATCATAGTTTGTCCTTCTTGTGACAAATTTAAATCAAATAGTATCTGTGCTTCGTGCTTATCCCGTTTCATTATATCTTTTTATGGTAATTTATAATTTTTTTGTCAAATTTTTCTGATTCTCCATGCT
>JACNFI010000290.1 GCA_014384665.1 Candidatus Cloacimonadota bacterium | reverse complement strand
TATTTTTAAGTGTGTAAATCAGGAGTTATATTGGAATAAACTCAAATTTTTTGGTTGTTGTTCTATCTTTATTAAATACAAATAAATCAAAAAAGGTATAATGTTGTGATGTATGTTAATGTATTATGATGGACAGAAACAAAGTATATGATTTCATAATCATCGGAGCAGGTGTTATCGGCTGTAATATTGCCAGAGAATTAGCAAGATATAAAACAAAGATTCTGGTAATTGAAAAAGAAGATGATGTCGCATCAGAAATTTCTAAAGCAAACAGCGGAGTTTTGCATACTGGAATCTATGTTCCTTATGGAAGTCTGAAAGCAAAAACTAATGTTCAAGGTCTTGCTAAATTTAAAAGACTATCTCAAGAACTGAATTTTGGAATGGTAATAAATGAGAAATTAGTAGTTGCAATGGATAATGAAGAACGTAAACAATTAGTAGATTTATACGAACAAGGTAATAGAAATGGTGCCAAGGGTCTCCGCTTAATTGATGAAGAAGAGATTAAAAGAATGGAACCGAATGTCAATGGTAAATATGCCTTACATTCTCCCTTTACCTGTATTATTGAACCGTATAAATTTACAATCGCTCTTGCAGAAAATGCATGCCAGAATGGTGCTAAATTTCTCTTTAACGAAGCTGTGACTGGTATTGATAAGTTGAATTCTACATTTCAAGTAAGGACTTCTGAAAATAACATTTATTCAAGCAGATGGGTGATAAATTGTGCTGGTGTATATTCTGATAAAGTTTCCCGAATGGTCGTTAATACTGAATATGAAATCTATCCTTGTAAGGGTGAATATTATATTACTGATAAAGTAGAAGGTCTAATTCAAAGAATGATATATCCTGTTCCTCCAGCAGATGGGTCCGGATTAGGTATTCATTTTACACCTACTATTGAACATAATATGCTGATCGGTCCATCTGCAGATTATATTAATGAAAGAAGTAATACCACAAATACACAAGAGACAATGAAAATTCTGAAAGCAGAAACTCATAAATATATTCCTAAATTAGCAAATGTTGATTTTATCAGGAATTATGCCGGAATAAGACCAAAGCTAATTAGTGGAAAAGATGATAAAACATTTGCTGATTTTGTAATAGAGGAAAATAAGAAGGTTGACCATTTCATTAATTTAATAGGAATTGAATCTCCCGGACTTACTTCTGCTCCTGCTATAGCAGATATGGTAATTGATATTATTGGAAATAAGGAGGATTTATTAGAGAATGAGACATTCAATCCTCATAGAGAAGAGCCAATAAGATTTGCAACATTACCACCAGAAGAACAAGCAAAATTAATTGAAGAAAATGAGGAATACGGAATTATGGTTTGCCGTTGTGAAACAGTTACACAGGCAGAGATTATTAAGACAATTGAAAATCCACTTGGAGTTTGCTCTCTTGATGCAATTAAAAGACGCTGTCGCTCTATGATGGGGAGATGCCAGGGTGGTTTTTGTGCCCCAAGAATTGTGGAAATCCTTATGGATAGATATGGTAGAAAACCAGAAGAAATCTATAAAAATAACAAAAAGTCCAATCTGTTTTTTGGATTGATAAAGGATTAATCGTAAATGTTAACAAAGAAGGTTGATATTGTAATAGTTGGTGCTGGACCAGCTGGGCTTGCAGCAGCTGTATCTGCTAAAAGAAACGGCATAGATAATGTAATGCTATTGGAAAGAAATGAGTTTCTGGGTGGTATTCTTTTACAATGTATTCACGATGGCTTTGGTCTCCATCTTTATGATGAAATGCTGGCTGGTCCCCAATATGCTGAAAGATTGATTGAAGATATTGAAAAGGAAGATGTACCTTATATTATGAATAGTATGGTAATAGACATTGATAAGAATAAAGTAATTACAGTTGCGAATATAAAAGGTTTAATCCAGATAGAAGCAAAGACAATTATTTTAGCAATGGGTTGTCGTGAGCGCACTCGTGGTGCCATTGAAATACCCGGAACCCGACCTGCTGGTATTTTCACTGCTGGGGTTGCTCAGAATTATATGAATTTGAAAAATCTTAAACTCGGTAAAGATGTTGTTATTCTTGGTTCCGGTGATGTTGGGATGATAATGGCTCGGCATGTAGCTCTGGAACAGGGAATGCACCCTGTATGTGTTCTTGAAATTATGCCATTTATAGGAGGATTAACAAGAAATAAAGTCCAATGCCTTGATGATTATAATATTCCTCTGCATTTGTCAACTACTGTGACTGATATTAAAGGTAAATATAGATTAGAAGGTATAACCACCAGTAAAGTAGATGAGAACTTGAAACCTATCAAAGTAACAGAGAAGGAGATTGCATGTGATACACTGTTATTATCAGTGGGATTGATACCTGAGAATGAACTTTCAAAAAAATCAGGTGTCATCTTATCAAAAGGCACAAATGGAGCAAAGGTTGATAATAATTATGAAACAAATGTGCCGGGGATTTTCTCTGCTGGGAATGTCCTGCATATCCACGATGTTGCTGATTATGCTTCCTTTGAGGGCTATTATGTTGGAGAAAAAGCAGCAGAATATGTGAAATACGGATGGGAGTATTTAAAAAGATTTCCAACAATTGCTGGCAGAGGAATTATGTACCTGCTTCCGCAATATATTAGAGAAGATTGCAGAGAAACAGAATTTAAATTCAGAGTTAAAAAACCTTATGAAAATGTAAGAGTAATTATTAAGAATGGAGATGAAATTTTATACAAAAAAAAATTTATAAAGATACTTGCGTCTGAGATGCAAATCGTGAAAGTGAAATCCAAAAATCCGATGAGCAATGTTAAAATTTTTCTTGAAAATGCAGAACAATAGATAATATAATGAGCGAATATAAAGAGGTTATCTGCATACTCTGTCCAAATGCTTGTCAATTAGGCGTGCATTATCGTAAAGATAAAAAAGAGATAATTAAACTGGAAAATGCTCGTTGTAAACGTGCTATGAAATATGCACTTGAAGAGGTTTTTGACCCTAAACGTTCTATTATGACTGTTGTGCCTATTGAATCAAAATTCTGGAAAGTAACCAGTGTTCTGACTGCTGAGCCAATTCC
>JACNFI010000289.1 GCA_014384665.1 Candidatus Cloacimonadota bacterium | reverse complement strand
AATGACATCTGTGAGCGTTTGGAATGACATGAAAATGCAATTTTGCAGAACCCATTTTTATTATACCAATTTTGCGGATTTTGTTACTTTTTTTAATTTGTTGATTTCTTCTTCAAGAAACTGAATATCTTCTTCTGTTAGCATATCTACGATATTTTCCCAGTTGCCATAAAGTATTTCATTTCGCAATTCCTCATCTTGATAGATTTCCTCCAGCATAATCTGTTGAAATTCTGTAAAAATATACCCATCAAAAAGATATGCTTCTGTGGAACCATTTTCAGCATCAACAACAACATATTGAGAATAATCTTCTGGCTTTTGTAAAGATGATACAAAGATTATTGCCACCAAAATTACTGCAACTGCGGCGGTCGCTGCTGCGGATTTCCACCAATGTTTTATCCAAATATATTTTTCTCCAGTTTCTCTTGAGAAGGTATAGAAATTGTATTCAGGAATTAAAATGTTATCTTTATCAATCTCCACAAATTCTTCAGTAACAGAACTGACTTTTTCCCAATCTTCAAGCCGCTTCTGACAGTTTTTGCATTTACTGATGTGAAGAGATATTTCCTTTTTTTGTTTGGACTTAATCTCTTTATTCAGAAATTCTAACATTTCTTTATCAGAAATACATTCCATAATTAATTATCCTTGAATTCTAATAGATTATTTTTTTCTAAACTGGTTTTTATTTTTTGCATTGCGAAAAAATAGTTACTTTTCACAGTTTCCAAATTCCGTTTAAGAATTTTTGCAATTTTTTTGAATTTGAATTGGTTGTAATATCTAAGAAGAAAAACTTTCTTCTGCATTTTGGGCAATTTATCAATTATTTCATCTAATTTTACATACAATTCTTTTTCATATAAAATAGTTTCCGGGGTGTTTTTATCAGACAGAACTTGATTATTGGGATTTATTTTTGCTTGTGTTTTTTTGCTTTTATGAAAGTTATAGATATGATTTAAAGCAATACGGTAAAGCCAGGTTGAGAATTTGGATTCCCCTCTGAATTTATCAATATTTTGATATGCTTTCATAAAAATATCCTGAGTAACATCCTCAGCGTCTTCATAATTTTTTAACATCTTAATAGCCAATATAAATATTTTTTTATAATTTTCTTCTAACAGATAATTCAGCTCATTTTTTTCCATAAATCAAATTTCTGATTTTGCTTGATTAGACATTTTCTTCTTATGAAGGTTTAAAATATATTGAAAATAAACAATATCTTCGTCTCAACTAATATCAATCTAATTTGAAAAAAATCTTCAAATCGTATTCATAGATATTTCCCGACAGAGTATGTATTGTTATTGTATACTTACTAACTATATGAATGTAAATAGTATGATAAATATAAGTCAGAGATTGGACTTCTATAATAACTTCTGCCTTTTTATCAAATACTTAAAAAGTGCTTTATCATAAGGGGTGCTTGTATTTATTGGCACATAATCAATATAAGAGTTGTGACATTTAGAGGAAAAGTATTTTTTCATCTCTTCTACTTTTTGTAAATACATCTTCTTAATCTCCCAGGGTTGAGTAATAATTTCTTCTCCTGTTTCCATATCAATAAATCTCGTATTTCTACTATACTTGAAATTCAATTCCTGAGGGTCTAAAATGTGAAATACAATAACTTCATGTTTTTGATGGCGAAAGTGTTGTAATCCCATCATAATTTCTTCTGGTTCATCCAGAAGGTCTGAAATTAGGATAATCAAGCCGCGTTTCTTAATTCTATCTGCAAGATTATGCAAGATATTTGCTGTTTTAGTGATTGATTGTGGAGTAAGTTCTGCAAGCTCATGAAAAAGTGTATTAAGATGGGTTTTTGCTGAACGAGGTGGGATATAGCTTCGTATACTTTCAGAAAAAGAAAGAAGACCTACTGCATCTTGCTGGCTTATCATAAGATAAGATAAAGCAGAAGCAAGGGTTTTACCGTATTCAAGCTTACTAATCTTTTGAGAGGTAAACTCCATTGATTTACTGCAGTCAATCAGTAAATATGCTTTAAGATTTGTTTCTTCCTCAAACTTTTTTATAAAATATCTATCTGATTTAGCAAATACCTTCCAATCAATATGCTTAATAGGATCACCAGGAAGATATTCTCTGTGTTCCAAAAATTCTACACTAAATCCATGATATGGAGACTTATGCAAACCTGTTATGAATCCTTCAACAATCAAACGGGCACGAATTTCAAATCTATCTAATTTTGCAACTATTTCTGGATTCAAAAAATCTCTATCATTCATTGGGCACTCCAGTCCAAAGGGTATAAGGAAATAAGGGAAATAGGGGAAATATGGGCTGAAAGTTCATTTCAATTTTACTTTAGCTTTAACATACTTGATGTATCCATTTAATGTTACTTTCGCTGATTCAATTAATTTTATTCCATTATCAAACAAATCTTTTGAAATATAGTTACGCTCCATACACGATATTAAATGATCTTTTAGTTCAAATAACGAACCTCTTGATATTCTATAAAACTGTATTCCTTCTAGATGGTGAAATCTACCATAACCTTCAGCAATGTTTGCTGTAATGCTAACACTTGCTTTCCTAATTTGGTTTTCCAGGTTATATTTTTCTTCAATTGGAAGCTTTAAAATTATTTCCTTATAGAAAAAGTTTTTTACTTCTCTACACCTTTTCCAAGCTTCAAGTGTAACAAAATCCTTGTGCTCATTATAACCTTTTATCATAAAATCCTTTTCATCTCTATACCCTATTTCCTTATTCCCCTTATTTCCCTATTCCCCTTATAACCCTTCTTTCCAGAATATGCAAGAACCATCTCAATAACTAACAGTGCTAACACAATCCAAAGTAATATTTTCCAAAATTCATAACCATACCGAGAAGTTAAGATAAATCTATCCCAATCATCTGATTTAAGAAAATGAATTTTAGGAATATATTCCTGCAATTGTTCAATATCACTGGTAGAAATTAATGTCAATTCACTTTCGTCTCTTGTAACATTATAGGAATAAATATTTTCAATAGTATTATCTTTATATATGAAATAATGTCCTTGTTTGTCTGTTTGTGTAAACTTTTCAGTGTCATTGCCAGTTACTATTGGTATAATATATCCATCGGGCAAATGGCATTCAAAAGAACCTATAGCTTTAATGGGAAAAGGGGTTCCTGTGATGTAATTGAATAATTTAGATTCCTTTTCACCAAGAAATTGTCCAATATTATAAAAGAAAACCGGGAAGGCACTCTGATAAATAAAATTACTCCAACTTTCCTCAAAATCAATAGCTGAAATTAAAAATTTTTCCTTAATAAGAAAAACAGGATTATCATCAGCCGATAGTAATGGAGAAAATTCAGATGTACTTATTAGCCACATCTTATTAATCCTTGTATTTTGGAACATCTCATCAGAAAATACGGCACATATAGGATGAAGTTTATTAATAAAATTTATTTTTGAACTTTCAGTTTTAATATTTCCAAAATAGATTTTCTGATTACTCAACCATATTTTGAGATTATCATTTCCTGCTAATTCTGCTCCAGGAACAAGGAAAATAGATTTATCGTTTGATAAAATTTCTTCAATAAAGAATTCCAATTTCTCTGAAAAATCTCTTAATCTATATAGAATGAAAAGCTGATTGTTAATAACAATTTCCTCAGTAATTGTTTCAGGAGTGGTTTTTTGCCATCTATTTTCTGTAATGATATCAAGAACAGTTTTTAATTGAATAGAAGGGTTTGCCTCAGAAATTACTGCTATCTTTGGCAAATCAACCTCTGAAAAATTGAAATAGAAAGAATTATCATCTGGAAGTATCTTATCTTTTACTTCCACCTTTCCAAAGTGAAGTTTCTCATCTTTTTCTTGAATATTAAACGAGACCTGTTTGGTTTGATATGGATTTAATGAGAGTGCTTTCTCGGCTCTTGTAATATTATTTAGAATAAGCGATACAATCACGGTATTAATTTTCTCGTCTGAAAGATTCTTTATTTTTGCTCTAATCTCAGAACGATTACTTATATTTAAGAGTTTTGGTATATACCTTGCAGAAATTGTCGCAATATTGCTTTTAGATAGTTCCTGGTTGACAGGAATAACAAAAATATCGGTTTGCAATTGCTCGGATGCTTTTTGCCCAAAAGACTGTTCTAATATATTCTTCCATGTATATTTTTGATTATCGGTTATGAAATATATTTCTTTATTGATAACATCAACTCGTGAAAGTTCTTTATCTGCTTTCAAAAGAACAGATTTTATCAATTGAGCATTGTCAGTTATTGATATTTTATCTATCCTCTCTTTAATTGAAGATGGTTTAGAAAAATAACTGTTTTGATTATTATAATTATTATTAAGAGTAAGAATCATCAGTTTATCCTTGTTATTTAACATATCTGTAATATCTGTTGCTATTTCTTTTGCTCTTTCAAGAAGAGTATTATTTCCATCCAGATAATTCATACTAAAACTATTATCAATAATAATCACCACTACGGTTGGTGCATGAGTCCGCCAGTTAGCAGATGGCAATAGGGTTTTTGCAACTGGACGAGCTAATGCTAAAATCAAAAAAAGTATAATCAGAATCCTTGTTATTAAAAGCAAAATTTGCCGTAACTTAATAATTCTTGCTTTATTTTTTTGAATCTGTTTCAGAAATCTGAGAGAACTAAAATAGACAATCTTTGGTTGGTGTTTTACAAAAAGATGAATTAGAACTGGTATTACGCCAGCAAGTAATCCAAATAATAATATTGAGTTAAGGAATGATAAGCCAAACATAATATTTCAAAATTTGTGAATTTTTAATCTTGTTGTTTATCTACTCGTCAGCTAAAAAAGAGTTTACAAACATTAATTTCAGACTAATTTTTTGTCGTAAATACGATATATTTTATAAATTTTTCCACCCATTCGTTCAAGAGGACGTCGCATTTTTATATTGTCCTCTAAAACCCAGGACATTTCTCCACGAGCACAACCCTTTTTTAGAGCATTCTTAATTGTTTCATAATAAAAAGCCAAATCAATACCAAAATTTTTATATTTCTCTATTACACCAAGTGTAATTGTCCGAATTCTATCTATTTGTTTTAAAGCCATTATTAACTTCAACCAACCAAATGGAAACAATCGTCCTTTTATCTTAATTAATGCTTGATTTATATCTGGTAAAGATAAGGAGAAACCTACTGGTTTATTGTCAATCTCAGCAATAAAAACCAGCTCAAGATCAATTATTTGCTTGAGTTCTTTTGCCATATGTTTAAATTCATCTTTATCCATAGGAACAAAGCCCCAATTATACTGCCATGCCTGATTATAAACTTCAAATATTAAAGCAATTTCCTCCTCCATTTTTTTAGGATTAAGTTTTCTCAGTTTAAATTTTTTTCTTTGCTTAACTCGCTTTATAAGTCGTTCAAATCTTGCAGGCATCTTTTCAAGGTCATTATAATATGCTAATAAATCCTTTTCTTTTTTGAACCCATATTTTTCAATAAAGGTTTCATAGTATTGGGGATTATAAGTCATCATCACCAATGCAGGCATATTAAAACCTTGAACAAGCAAGCCTAATTCATCATTAGTAGAAAAATTCATTGGTCCACGAATAATTTCAATTCCTCTATTTTTAAGCCAATTGCAAGCTTTATCAAATATTGCTTCTGTTACATTATAATCTGGAATGCATTCAAAGAATCCAAAAAATCCTACTTTATCTTTATGAAATTTATTATGATTTCTATTTATATGGGCTGCAATTCGTGCAACAACATTATTATTTTTTAGAGCTATAAAATATTTTACTTCAGAATGTTTAAAATAAGGATTTTTATTTGGATTAAGAGTAGATTTCATACGAGATATCAGCGGAGGAACCCAATTTATATCATTTTTGTAAATTTTCCAGGGCAATTTTATGAATTGATTTAAATCGTTCTTTGATTCAACTTCTTTGATTGTTAACTCCATTTTATATCTCTCCATATCTTTTTGATACAAAAAAGTTTAGAATACCCATAATGATTGAAGCAAGGAGCAAGTATTTGACATTAACCTCATGAGAAAAGAGCATTGGAGTTTCTATTTTTCGTAAAATATAATAAACCACAGGAACCATAATTACCATCATATATTGAATAAAACGAATCTGGCGGAAGAAAATCAGAATAACTAAACAGGCAATTCCAACTATTAAAGTGGCGTATGGTGCAAAAAAGAACAGCAATGCAATATAGGCAACCACGCCCCGACTGCCCACAAACCTGTGCATAATTGGAAAACAATGCCCTACTATCATTGAAAATCCAACTAAAATTAAAAGTTCCGGCTCATTTTTAAGAAAAACAAGCCAAACAAACCAAAGCGAAATATATATTCTGAGGAAATCTAATATCCAAACCACAATCCCTAATGTTTTGCTCACATTACGATATACATTAGTTGCGTCCGCAGTAAGATCACCAACTTTGCAGATATTGAGATTGCGAAATATCTTTGTAATTATTCTGGCAAAAGAAAAGGAACCAATATAATAGGCGAGCAAAATTAGAATTATTTCTTTTATTATGATATTCATTTATGCAATATATATGATGTTTAATCATTACAGTCAAGAATTTCATTTAAAGAAGATTTGATAAAACTTATTTTCTCTATTCCACTTTTAAATTAATATTTTAGAAATGATGATATTTGTTTATAGAATTTATAAAATAATTTTTATTTGACAGAATAATTTTCATTTTTATTTAATGGTTTTATAAATTTGGGGAGCAAGGTGAGAATGAGAATAGGAAAATTAGGACTGAATTATAATATTCTTATATTTTTATATACAAATAATATGTACAATTTCTCATTTCCCATTTACTACCCGAGATTCCCAATCAAATTAGGAACAGGGATTGCATTTTACATTTCAGACCACACTAATATTCAACTAATAAATTATATTCAAAATATTATAGAATTTGTTAATGTTATAACAATTGGAAGGAGAAATAAATATATCTTTCTTCTTGGCAAGAATAGATTCATTTCTAAATTTGCCTTTCTATTTCGGTTCTTCCCCATGTAGAGAGGTGCTCTTATTGTTTTCCTATTGATGCAGAGAAATTTCTTATAGATTTTCACATTAATACTGTGGGGGGAATACCTCAAACCAAGCACTTTGGTGAGAGGAAAAAGTAGGAAAAAGGGCAAATAAAATATTTGGAGGAACAAAATGGCTAAGAAAACATTACTAATAACAACATTTGTATTATTGCTCATTTGCAGCAATCTGTTAGGTGATGCAAGATATATACAAATAACAGCATGTACTTATGAGGGGCCTGTATTTAACGATGGGCCTGAAGGTTGTAAAATATACTTTAATACTTTAAATAATGGCTATGTATATATTGTAAAATATGATGAATTTGTAAATCCACCTTATGTTTATGATATAGCTTATATTACATTTGATGAAACCGATTATTTTGCAGAATGGGGTGTGGATGATTCACTTTATTTTACAGATATAGAGGTAGGTGAATTAGATCCAGATTTGCAAGAGGTTGTACCACTTGATGATGAAGAATGGTCTGATGATGAGTTGAATCAAGTATGGGGTAAAGGCTATCTACATGGAATTTATCCTTCACAGCTATGGTATGTTGATGGGTCTGACATTATTCAAGAATCTTCTGCTACTATAGAATTTTATGGTATGGGAAATCCTCCATGGTTTGACTATGAATATCGGACTACTTACCTTTCTGCTTCAGGTTGTAACTGGGTATCATTCCCTGTGCTGGATCCAGACTGGGCAGACCCTGTTGAGCATGTCCTTGCACCAATTCTGGATGAACAAGTATATGTTAAACATGAAAAAGATTGGATTTATCAAGATCAAGCAGGTAACTGGCATAATGATATTGGAGATTTCCATAGTATAGATGGCTACATGATATGGATAAACAATGATGCAGAATTGGAAGTTGCTGGTTTTTGGGCAGGTCATCCTGATAACCCGGATATTGAGATCCCTCTATATGAAGGAGAAGATAATTGGATTGGCTGTTTTCTTCAAGAACCTTTATCTGTATATGATGCTTTTGCATCAGTATGGGATTATATAGAATGTATCAAATCCAAACATTGGGGTATTTGTATTCAACATTATGATATTCCACATATGAGATGGACTGTAAACCCTGGAGAACTGTATGTAGTAACTGTCAATCAGGATTGTTATTTATTCTGGGGAACTGGTGAACCTATACCTCCTTATGTAAAGCAAGAAACAGAATTCTTTACCTATACAGAGACATCTGACTATGAACCTATTTTAGTGGATACTGTATATGGAGAGCAACCAGAAGAGATAGGAGTATTTATTGATAATGAATGCATAGGAGCTAGTAAATTGGAAGATGGTTTTCCGTTATTTGTTCCTGCATACATAGAAGATGATACTACACGGGATGAAGATTATGAACTAACTTTCCAGATATATATTGGTAACCGAAATGAATCAACACAGGTAAACGGTGTTGAAGTTTATGACTCTGTAATATCTGCTTTTGTAGATAGACCTATTTATCTTGATGAAGATGATTGTGCTGTTGTGAGATTGAATACAAAAGGAGCACCAGAAATTTCCAGGGAATTTGCACTTTATCAGAACTATCCAAATCCTATGGGAACTTCAACTACTATATCTTTTTCACTTCACCGCGGAGACACAAAGGACGCAGAGATAAACATCTATAACATCAAAGGACAACTTGTAAGCAAATTTCAAATTCCAAATGACAAATATCAAATTAATGAGGTTGTCTGGGATGGAAGAGATGATAATGGTAATCAAGTTCCAACTGGAATCTATTTCTATAAGTTGATTTCTGGAGAAAAAACGGCAGTTAAAAAGATGGTCATCCTTCGCTAACCCGTCCTCCGCAGTATTACTGTTACAGAGGATGGAGGCTTCGGAGGATAAATGCTTATGCGTTAGAAGGCATTTTGGAGTGCAGCGACCGTGTCGCTACTTTACTGCATCAACATGGTTTATGCACTCCATATTTTATTTTGGAGCAAATTATGTTAAAAAGAAAAATTTTATCAATCTTTATGATTTTATTACTTTTCCCATTTTCCTTACTTCTTTCAGATATAATCATCATAGATATAAATGGTGGCGATTACACCACTATTCAGGAAGGAATAAATGCAGCCACAGATGGAGATACTGTTTTAGTATATCCCGGAACTTATTACGAAAATATAAATTATAATGGTAAAAATATTACTGTTGCCAGTCTTTATTTAACCACTCAAAACAATTCTTATATTGATTCAACTGTAATTGATGGGAATCAGAATGGCAGTGTGGTTACTTTTGAAACTATAGAAGATAGCACTACTGTTTTATGTGGCTTCACTATTCAGAATGGGAGTGGGACATTAGTATTTTACACATGGTATATGGGGGGAGGAATATATATTATAGATTCAAACCCTACAATTCAAGGTTGTATGGTAAAAGATAATATAACTGATAGTGGAGCAGGTTTATTTTGCAAGAATTCTAATATTCATCTGAATAATGTAACAATATGTAAAAACCATGCATTTTCAATTGGTGGCGGGATTTATATTAGAGATAATTCAACTTTAAATTTTAATAGTATTAACCGTTGTAATATGTATGAAAATTATGCTGGTAATGCTAGTGAGCTCTATAGTTTTGATTCACCAGAGATAAATTTAATTGTAGATACCTTTACTGTAATGCAACCAACCGAGGATTTTATCACCTCTTATCCAAACAGTAGTTTTACTTTTAATATACTCAATTCTAAGATTGAGCCAGTTTATCATGATTTATATGTCAGCCCTGATGGAGACAATAATAATAGTGGCCTATCCTATAATGAGCCTTTGAAAAATATATCATACGCTTTAATGAAAGTTGCTTCCGATAGCACCAATCATAATACTATATTTCTTTCTAATGGCATATATTCTCCCTCCTTGACAGATGAGAGATTTTCACTTAATTTTCGTAGTTATGTCTCTATTATTGGAGAAAATGAAGAAAATACTATTCTGGACGGTGAAAATCTTAGTAAACTTATTTATTTATGGCGAGATAATCATTTTTCTATTGAGAATTTAACTATCCAAAATGGAACGGATGAACATGGTGGTGGAATGAAATTTTATCATGATTCTAATCCCACTATAAAGAATGTAACTTTTAAGAATAATACTGCATTTGGAGGAGGGGCACTTCAATGTGTTTCTCATTGCTCACCAATATTTGAGAATGTAACTATAAAGAATAACTCTTCTGAAGCGGGAGGTGGTGTATGGATTACTGAAAATTGTAATCCTACTTTTATTAATTGTATTATTGATAGCAATAGTACTATAACACCAGGTTGGGGGTTTGCAGGTGGTGTAAGTTGTATGATGGAATGTAACCCAATTTTTATAAATACTGTCATAACTAATAATGTTTCAGATGAATGCAGCGGACTAACTGCTTCAGGTGGTGCAGGTAACTATTGCGACCCAACATTAATCAATTGTACTATATGCGGAAATTCAGCTAATCCTGACGGAACAATATTTCAAGGTGATAATTCAAATATAAGTTTAATAAACTGTATATTGAGAAATTATTCTACTCAAGAAATTGTATTTTCTACGAGTGCCCCACCAGAAACGGTCATGGTTTCTTACTGCAATATTGATGGCGGAATAGATGCAATAAATACAAACAACAACGGCACCATTATATGGGGGGAAGGCAACATAGATTCTATTCCACAATTTGTGGGAGGAGACCCTTTCAGTTATAAGTTAACAGAAGGTTCTCCTTGTATAGATGCTGGAACTCTAGATACAACAGGTCTAAACCTACCACCAACAGATCTTGCTGGCAATCCAAGGATACACAATGGCAGAATAGACATCGGTGCTTATGAATGGCAAGGACAAGGAGTAGAAGAACCAGATACATCATTTATAAACAAATTATATCTATTCCAGAATAAACCCAATCCATTCAGTTCATCCACCACAATAACATTCATCTCAGCAGATTATGAGAGAATAAATGATTATAAATTGTCAATATACAATGCAAGGGGACAGCTTATCAGGACATACAATGGCAAAAAACATAACTTCTGGGTTAAGACGGATATAGTCTGGGATGGGACAGATGAGGATGGGAATAAGGTAAGTACCGGGGTTTATTTCTATAAATTGGAATATGGTAATAATGCAGTTACTAGAAAAATGCTGATATTAGAGTAGGGGATTTATCTTCAGAATATATGAAAGATAATGTATGTTTAGTTCCCTGAGTTGTATGGGAAATATAGGAAATAATAGTCACTTCTGACAAGTGTTCCTACAATTTTATTTATTAAATTCACCAAATGTATCCATATACTTTTTAAGAATATTTGCTCTGCTATGATGTCTTAATTTTTCTTTTGCTTTTTCTTCAATCTGGCGTACTCTTTCTCTTGTAATATCAAAAATATGTCCAACCTCTTCCAGTGTTCGTGGAGTTTCATCCCCTATACCGAAACGCAATTTTATGACCCTTTTTTCACGCTTTGATAAAGTTGCCAAAACCCCTTCTACTTGTTTTCTGAGAAGAGTTCTTTCAGCAATTTTTTGAGGAGAAATTATATCATCATCTTCTATAAAATCTCGCAAAGTAGTATCACCATCTTCTTCACCAACCGGTTTGTCCAAAGAAACAGGTCGCTTGGACACATTCATAATATTTTTAATTTTTTCAACAGGAAGGTCTAATTTTTGTGCAATTTCTTCTGGATATGGCTCTCTACCTAAAGCTTGAACAAGCAAATTATGAGCACGTGCCACCTTATTGATGGCTTCTGTCATATGGATAGGTACACGAATTGTCCGGGATTGGTCAGCAATCCCTTTTGTTATAGTTTGTCGTATCCACCAGGTTGCATAAGTAGAAAATTTATATCCTTTATGGTAATCATATTTTTCAACTGCTCTTATCAAACCAATGTTGCCCTCTTGTATCAAATCTAAAAAACTAAGTCCTCTATTATTATATTTTTTTGCAATACTAATAACCAATCTTACATTAGCTTTAATTAGATCACTTTTGGCTTCCTCTTTTTCTTTAGTTGCGACTATAATATCTTCTGTAAGTTTTTTTAATTCCTCTGCTGTCATTCTGGTTTCTAATTCTACCCGCCGTACTTTACGACGATTATTCTTTATTTTTTTAAGTGCATCTATAAAAATGTTTGGGTCTATACCAGTGAGTTCTGCAACTTCATTAAAGTCCTTTTTACTTTTTTCTGCTCTTCTCCCTAAGGTGCAAATTTTTGCTGTTTTGCAACCTTTTATATTACTTACAGCTTTAATTCGCCTAACACTGATATCAACTCTGGATAAAAGACTATTAATTTTATATATCAATCTTTGAATCATCATATCAGTAAAGTATAAACCTTCAAATAAGGATAAAATTATTTCTCTATTATTTTTGATTTTCTCACCTACAGTAAGGTTTGTTGAATATTTCTTTGTGGGTCTTTTATTAATAATCTTTTCAATTTCATCAGAATAAACCAGAGCTTCTTTTGTTCTTTGTTCTAATTGATTTATTAAACGTTCATTATTTTCCTTATCAAACCAGCTTCCGAATTCAATTTTGAGGATGTGGTCGATTTTTATTTTAGCTTCATGGTAACGTCTACATACATTTTGAAATTCTCTTAAACTACTTCCGCAAATTAAGGTAAAACAATTAATCCTATTCTGTGCACTCTCAATTCTTTTTGCTAAAGAGGCTTCACCTTGTGGAGTCAATAATGGAACCTTGCCCATTTCTTTAAGATACATTCGTACAGGGTCATCATAATATCTGATTTTTAATGGGACCTGTTTAGACCTTACAGTTTTTCTTTTCTTTCTAATACCACCTGTCTTGGTTTCATCAAAAATTTCAAGACCACTATCTTTTAATTCATTAAAAATATCATCTATTTTATCAAGAAATATTGGATTATCTGGTAATAATTTATTAATTTCATCATAAGTAATGAAGCCCCGTTTAGCCCCATGCTTCTTTAACTCTTCAATAAATTTACTTATTGTCTGCATAAAAATCTCCTAAATTTTACAGTAAGGTCTCTTGAAAAATAAAATAAATCCATAATCAACAATGAGTTCACTATAAAAACCGGTCTGTCTGGTCTCTGACTCTATGAGTCATAGACTCAGAGAGGCGCCGAGCCTGGTAATATCCGCTTGCATTCGCGTAGCTACGGCGAAGCAAGGAATGTATTTTTCGCGTATTTCGCGGGAGATGCCTTTTTAGATTTAACTCAACAAGTTTCGTACAATTCCACCTTTTAATTTGTGTATCTTCTTTTGTAATGCTTTTTTCTCTCGTAATTTTTCAAAATTATCTGGATGCTCAATAATTTCTTGATTGAGCTTTTGTATGTCCGAGTCTAATTTTCTAATCTGAATAGCACCTAATAATTTCTTTAGATTTTCTTTTGAAAATTCTCCATCAAAGAACATAAGGTCTGAAATATAATCTGTTTCATCTTTTTCAAAATAATCTAATAATTTTGATTCTTGCATTACAAATTGCGTTATTTCCTCTTGCTTTTTAATTAAAGATACTAACTTTTTAAATATTGGATTGGTAAAGAACTCTTGTTTAAGGAAAGGTATGGCATCTGCACATTCATCAGGAAAACAAAAAATCATTTTTAATAACTCTTTCTCTTCAATGTGTTGAGCAACGGGTTTTTTTATAGATTTGGGGCTTGCACTACGATATATTGGGCTAATATGTTCATTAATAGATTTAATAAGATTATCTTCACCTATTTTAAATATATCTGCAACTTCTTGAATATATATCTCTTTTTGTACCGGGTCTTTAATAAAAATTAAGTCCTCAACTAATTCTGCTATTGCTTCTTTTTTTCTTTCAAGACTTTGGTCTGCCTTTCTAAATTCTTTTATGAACTGATAAAAACTTCTGGAGTTATTTATTGCTTCTTTCAATTTTTCTGCACCAAATTCATCAAGAAAAGAATCCGGGTCATAGTCTTCAGGTAACATAACTATTCGTGGAAAGATATTATTTTCAAGGCATACCTTTATCGCACGAGAACTTGCCTCCTGACCTGCATCATCACCATCATATAGAATATAAACATTTTTTGTATATCTTGCAAGAAGTTTTATTTGATTTTCAGTAAGAGCAGTTCCTAAGCTTGCCACGACATTGCGAAATCCATATTGAAACACCTTAAGTAAATCAGTATTGCCCTCCACAATTAAAGCGAATTTCTTCTGAGTAATAAAATGCTTTGTTTGAAATAATCCATAGAGCTGATATCGCTTTTTATAAATTAGATTCTCTGGAGAATTAAGATATTTTGCAGCTCTATCATCTTCCTTTTGATAAATCCTTCCGCCAAAGGCAATAATCTTGCCATCTGAAGAAAAAATTGGAAACATTATACGATTGTAGAACTTATCATAAAAATATCCATCCTTTTCAGTAAAGATGCCACTTTCTCTTATACTTCCTTTTTTATATCCTTTCTTTTTAAGATAATTTAATAAGTTCTCTGATTTATCTGTTGCAAGTCCTATCTGGAAGGCTTTAATGGTCTCATCAGTAATCTTTCTGGAGTAAAGATATTTCTTCGCATATACGCCCATTTTTAGTAAGTTATTTCTATAATATTGATTAGCAGTTTTGTATATCTCGTATAGTTCATTATATAGTGTTTGCTTTTCAGAAGATATTTCTTTTTTGGGAAGAGAGATGCCTGCTCTCTCAGCAAGTTTTTGAACAGTCTCGTTGAAATTTATCTTTTCATACTCCATCAAAAAAGTGAATACATTGCCACCTTTGCCACAGCCAAAACACTTGAAAATCTGTTTAGATGGACTGACCATAAAAGAAGGGGTCTTTTCATTATGAAATGGACAGTTGCATTTGTAGCTGGCGCCACTCCTTCGCAATGGAAGATATTCACCAATAACTTCTACAATATTATTTGCAGAACGAACATCATCAATTATTCTTTGCCCGTATCTCATTGGATATTTATCTCCTGTTTCATAATTAATACTGGGGGCATAATATAGTCTACCCCGTAGGATAACATTTTGTATCCAACGGAGTAAACTTTATTTTTAAGAATTATAGTGGAGTGCGAAAACGATCTCCGATTTATCGGAGAGAACTTTTCGCCTATGCTAATATGCTGAAAGCCCGTTCTCCGTAGTATCCATTCTCCGTAGTCCCGATATAATCGGGACGAAGGATGAACTACGAAGGATGAATTCGTCTCCCGATAAAATCGGGAGACTTGTTTCAGCACTCCGCTTTTACTCGGTATCATGTATTGGATACAAATGCGAACAGTTTTATGCCCCAATAGTAATAGAATCTGCAAAAATATTGTTATCATTCTATTGAATTCCTCGTTCTAATGTGGAATATGTAAATGATATATCGCTTGATTCATGGTTAATTCTGATTTACTGGGATTTGTATAAGAAAAGAAAACATAAATGAAAATCCTTCTTTATTTTCATATTTAAAATTTAACTACAATTATAAATTTGTCAACAAAATTTTAAGTTGTAATAGATAACAGTATCGGGTGAAAAAAAATCTTGATTATCAGAATTTTAATTTAATTGGGTATCCCCTTAGTTCAGCAAAGTAAGAATAAATGAGGAAAAAGTATTACATTTTTGATGCTAATGCC
>JACNFI010000288.1 GCA_014384665.1 Candidatus Cloacimonadota bacterium | reverse complement strand
CCACAGGGTAAAGGATTTAAAATAGTTTAATTTTATGAATAGGATTTTGTTCGTGTTAGTTCGTGCTTGTCCAGTTAGATACTTCCTATTCTAATGGAGTGCTATCTTATGGGGTAAATTCGTTGCTAAAAAAAAAAGATTTTCATATGAACATTTATGCAGATATATCGGCACAAAGGAGCATGAAAATGTTATTTCCATTGATTAATGTTGTTATATTATTTTCTTTGTGTCCTTTGTGTTTGCTTTGTGTCCTTTGTGGTTAATCAATTTTCAGATGAAGATACTGGTTATTGGCAGTGGTGCTCGTGAGCACGCATTAGTATGGAAATTTGCACAAAGCCCAAAAGTTAGTAAAGTCTTCGCTGCAACTGGTAACTGTGGTATGGATAATATTGCTCAAAGAATAAATATTGATAATTCAAATGAACTACTCAGGTTTGCAGATACAGAAGAGATAGATATAACTTTTGTTGGACCAGAGCAACCTTTAGCAGAAGGCATAGTTGATGATTTTTCAAAAGCTGGAATGCATATTATTGGTCCGAATAAATCAGCAGCAGAAATAGAAAGCAGTAAAATCTTTGCAAAAAATTTTATGCAAAAATATAATATCCTCACTGCTGATTTCAAGATATTTAGTAATATTATACAAGCATTGAAATATATCCAAAAGCAAGTATTTCCATTAGTAATCAAAACCGATGGTCTTGCTGGTGGTAAGGGTGTGTTTATTTGTAAAAATTATACTGATGCAGAAATTGTTTTGAATCACCTTATGAATTATAATATGCTTGGTAAGGCAGGACATAATGTTGTAGTAGAACACTATTTACAGGGAGAGGAGGCTTCTCTTTTTGCATTTTGCGATGGCAATGATTTTGTATCAACTATCCTATCCCAGGACCACAAGCAGCTGAACAATGGAGATACAGGACCAAATACAGGTGGAATGGGTGCTTATGCACCTGCAATTTTCCAGAAAAATCTAAAACAAGAGATTGACAATAAGGTTATTGCGCCTACATTATACGGAATGCAAAATGAAGGACGTCCATTTATAGGTATTCTCTATGCAGGACTTATGATTACAAAAGAGGGACCCAAAGTGTTAGAGTTCAACTGCCGACTTGGGGATCCAGAGGCTCAGGTGATTCTTCCATTACTGGAAAACGACCTTGTTGATATCTGCCAGGCTATAATAGAAAAGAAAATACATACAATTAAGCTTATATGGAAAAAGAAGAGTGCAATTGCTGTGGTCTTATCATCTGGGGGTTATCCGAAAAAATATGAAAAGGGATATGCAATCTCTGGAATTGATACGATAAATTTGGATAAGGATAAAGATACATTATTATTCTATTCTGGTGTAAATTGCGAAAAAGACCGATTTGTTACTAGTGGTGGAAGGGTATTGTCTGTCGTGGCTATTGGAGACAGCCTTCTTAAAGCTAAACAAAAAGTTTATGATAATGTAAAAAAAATTTCATTTAAAAATATGCATTTCAGAACTGATATTGCTCAAAAAGGAATCAGAAAACTTTTACCAAACTAAATTTATGAAGCGAATTTTTTATACAACTATTACCATTATTCTATTTGTTTATTCTATACTGTGGAGTGAAAATAGTCTCAAAGTTACAGAAATGACTGAGGATTATATTCAGTTACATCTTCATATTGATGAATATAATTTTTTAGATGTTAATATCAGAGGACAAATATATCAATCAATTGAACTTCCAGGAATTAAGAATTATATATTTAATGAGGAAGAAAAACCCCAACTGCCATTTTTCTCCAAAATTATCGGCTTACCCCCTGATGGAAATGTATCAGCAAATATAATATCAGAAACTTACGAAATACTTGAAAATATAAATATTCCTTATAATCCGACCTATATAGAACAGGGTGATATATTAGTACCAAAATATTCTGTTGTCCCGTCAATCTATAGAAAGCCTTCTTATTTCCCTGAACAATTAGTTGAAACAGAAATTGCTGGTTATGTTGGGAACAGGTATCTCGGTTCTGTTAGAATTTTTCCAATACAATTCAATCCAGTAGAAAAGAAAGTAAAAATTTATTCAGATATAATTATCAATATTGTGATAAGAGGAGATAAAAAAAAATCTTCTCCACGCTTTATGGGGACAAATTATATTGATAAAGTTGCTGATGATTTAATTATAAACAATCAATATTCAGAAAATTGGAAAAAAGAAAGAGAATCCTCAATCCCACCAAGAGGTGGACAGAATGATGATGTTATCAATAGTTTCAAACTAATGATTGAGCAAAAAGGAATATATAAAATTACCTACTCTTTCTTAAAAGACACTATTAGTTTCTGGCAAGATTCTTTACAGTTTGAGTATCAATTTAATTTTGATATTGATGAGATGAATCCCAAATACATAAATTTAATCAATAAAGGAACTCCTGTGCCAATTTATTTTTATGGTGAATCAGATGACTCATTTGATGAGGGAGATTACTTTGAATTTTACGCAGATATGAATCATGGGGAGAACTGTTTCTATGACAATTATTCATGGGAAAACTGTTATTTCCTTGAATATAAAGAGGGTGAATTTGGTGCACGACTTGCAGTTGAAGACTGTGGATTATATGAAACTGACCCGCGTAAATATAAAAGACCATCCTATTTTGATACGACTATTCATTTAGAAAGTCAAAGCCAATACTCAAAGCTCACTCGCGTAAAAATTTCCAGAGAAGATTACTGGTTTATGCAAGAGATTAGTGCGCCAAGTATGGCAAGTTATTCTTTTAATTTATACAATCCAGAGCAAACCAGCGCACGAGCTGCTACAATCAATGTATCACTTTTTGGTAAAAGTTATTACGATACCGACCCTCATACTGGTGTGATGACGAATACAGGAGATCATCATGCATTAATATATATAAATGCTTCTCAAATTGGATCTGAGTATTGGAATGGACAAACAGAAGTAATCATTTCTGGCTCTCCTTCTAATGATAAACTTAATGATGGTTCCAATACAATATATATATCAATGCCAGGTGATACTGAGGCAAGTTGGGATGTAATTTTCCTGAATTATATTGATATTAATTACTGGCGTGAATGTATTGCTCATGATAATATTTTGGAGTTTAATAAACCTTCATTTAATTCACCAGGTTTATTCCAATTTGAGATAAATGAATTTACTACTTCAGAAATTGAGGTGTATAAAATTGGTATTAGCAAGCTTGAGAATGTAAGTATTGAATCAACAATGCCAGAAGGCGGGCCTCCATTTCTCCTTACTTTTCAAGATGAGGTTATTGATGATACTACAAAATATATTGCTTTGAGCGAAGAACACAAATTACTTCCAAAACTAATAATTCCAGATATTCCCAGTAACCTTTATGATATAAATAACCAGGCAGATTATTTATTAATATCCATTAGAGAGTTTATTAATACTGATGCAGTAGATGAATTTGTTTATCATTGGGAAGAATATAAAGGGTTAAATGTAAAACCAATTGCACTTGAGGATATTTTTAATGAATTTAACTATGGAATTCGTTCAGCAAAAGCCATTAAAGATTTCCTGAAATATGCCTACAATAATTGGCAAGAACCAGCAGTTCAATATGTCTTGTTTTTAGGAGATGCATGTAATGATGAACGAGACACTTCCCCGAAGAAGAAATACAGCATTGTTCCCACAAAAATGAGCTGGACCTATCATTTTGGTGCAACCGTTGATGACAACTGGTTTGTAAGCATTGTTGGAGATGATGAATTGCCTGATTTAGCAATTGGAAGAATTCCAATCTGGGAAAAGGAGCAGATAGCACCAGTTTTAGAAAAAACAATACAATACAATACAGAACCAAATTTCAATGATGTATGGCGTAATCACTGTATGCTAATTGCTGGAGGGGCTGGTATTTTTGAAGAGCAAAATGAAAGACTAAAAAAGAAATATATTCCTGATGAATTTCGGGTTTCCAGAATTTATGCACAAAGACCTCATAATGATCCATATTGGGGTGGAACCACCCGCTTAAAGGACTATATTGATGATGGCACAGCATTTATCCAGTTTTTGGGTCATGGTGGCGGTCAAATATGGTCAGACCTAAACCTGATGAATCTTGCAGATATATCTACACTTTTTAATGATAATTATCCTATTATTAGTAGTCTAACCTGTTATACTTCAAACTTTGAATATGCTCCAGATGAAGGTTATGTATGTCTTGGCCAAGCATTTATTGTAGAACCAGAGAGAGGTGCGATTGGTTTCTTTGGAGGAGCAGGAAAAGGTTTTTTAGAACAAGATGAAGTTTTAGCTGAATATATGTTTAATAATTTATTTAATAGAGGTATGCGTAATTTTGCTGAACTATCAAACCTCGCTAAAATTGAGTATTCCATAAATCATAGCTTTAACTACTATGTGATTAAAACTTTTATTCGTGGATTTAATTATATGGGAGATCCGGCTATAGATATTGTCCTCCCTTCAAAACAGCTAAACACAAGCCTTAATAGTTATGAATTCGTAATCGGGGACACAGTTCAAATTCATATTAATAACACAGACTCAACTCTGAATAGAATCGCTTATTATGTAACTGATGAGCAAGATTTAATACCAAATCCGTATAACCCAGAAGAGAAGCAGCAGGTTGAACTTTATAACATCAATAGAGAATATTATGATGCATCAGGCTATGAATATATCATAGACACCACAAACACTGCATCCCAATTTACCCGTATTGTTAGAACTTACGGATATAATGATACAAGCGATTATATTGGTCATACCATTTTTACAGTAGGTCAATCTGCTATCTTTGATATAACAACAGACCCGTCACCTCCTTGTTTGGGCGATTCTGTAAAAATCTCGGCAAAAATATTTGATAAAGATGGAGTTGATACTGTAAGATGTATCTGGTGGACAAATCCTATTGAAAGAGATACTATTCTGATGCACATTCAACAGGAGGACACTTTAACTTATCTCACCCAGTCCCCAATATCTGCTTTTCTAAATAAAACAACTGTAAATTACTGTATTGAAGTAATAGACGATTCGTTAAATCAAGATAGTTCTGGTGATATTCAATATACAGTTACAGGACCTGATATTGATATTGAAAGTTTTGAAAACACAATTTCAAATGACTCTACTTACTTTGAAGTTAACTTATTTAACAGAGGAGACATTACTTCTTCACCTGCAAAACTTTTTATCAAAAATAACCAAACCCAAACAAAGATAGATTCAACAATAGTTGATAGTTTGTTTCCAATGTGTAATAATAATATTTTGTTTCCCTGTAATTTTACTACTGGAATTTATAATTTAACTGCTTTTATTTTTGTTAATGGAGATATTGTGAATTATTGTGATGAGCCATCTGTTGTTTTTGATGTATATGGGGATAAGACAATAGAGATAGCATCTCGGTTTACATCCGATGAACTTGGAGATAATGTGGGAGATGTCATTGCTGGAATTTTATTTTATACACCGACATATTCATCTGAATGTAATGTTACTATTAAGATATATGAAGGGGGTTCTCCAGAAAATCCTCCTGGGAACTTGGTGTATGAAGCTCCTTTAGGATATTTCTCAGCAAATGAGTGGGTAGATCATATTCCCTCTATTCTTATAAAGATAAAACCACAGACCGAATATTGGATTGGATGTGAAATTCATACTTATGATGGAAAAGTCGCATGGATGGATAGTGGACCAAGCGCAACAGGTAAAGGAGATTGGTGGCTTTCTCCCTCAGGATGGGCTCTTATATCTCAATATCCACATTATAATAGAAATTGGCTAATCAGGATGTTCTTGTGCTCATCATTCTTTGAGTTGGATTATTCAAATAATGAACTCACCAGAGAATTTCAAATAAACAATTTTATTGTTTCTCCTGATTCATCAAGTGTGCACAGTAGTCTTGACTCAAATCTCGTTGTTACATTTCCGGAAGGACTCGTAGATAACGAATGCTATTTCTATATTCATAAATATCAAGATAGCGATACATCAACGGTGGAACAACCAGACATTTCTCAAATAGTCCTTAGAAACGGTGAAAAAGCCAGTTATGAGATTGGCATTTTTGATTCCACGCAATTGAATGCAGATGGGGCTTTTAAAAACAACAAAAAAATTGATGTAAAATTTTATTATTCACAAACTGATAGCCTTACGCAAGATTTAGCAACACAGGGCAATTTTAAAATATATCGTTATGAGCCTGAATTAAATTATTGGTTTCTAATTGGAGGAGATATAAATCTTAAAGATAACAAAGTTTCCTATACTTTTGTTGATAGACCTGGAATATATTCGCTTTTTCAGAATAATGACACAACGGTTCCTACTATAGATGTAAATGTAGAAGGACAGGAATTTACAAATGGTGAATATGTAGATGATCAGGCAATATTTTCTTTTATTATTCAGGATAATAATGGGATAGATACTGAAAAAATCAAGCTCTTTCTGAATGGGGAAGCTGTATCCAATTATAGTTTATCCACACAAAACTTGAATTCAGTACCAGTAAAATATCAGATAGATGTTGATGTTGGCACTTATACAATTATTATTTCTGCCAATGATGCAAATGGCAATTATAATGAAAGCACAGTTAATTTTTCAGTTCAGAAGGAATTCAATATTATCCATATTGGAAATTATCCTAATCCTGTTTCTTTAAATACAATAGACCCGGTCAATGAAGGTAGGACAAGATTTACATATACCTTAACTAATGATGCTGATGAAGTTAAGATAAAAATATTTACTGTTTCTGGTCGGTTGGTTAATATTATATCTGACTTACCCACGACAGTAGGATACCATGAATACCCACATGCAATCAAAGGTTGGATGTGCGTAGACTTTGACAATAGAAAATTAGCTAATGGGGTTTATTTCTATAAAATAATTGCAACCAAAGGAAAGAAAAGTATTGAAAAAATAGAAAAATTGGCTATTGTGAGATGAGAAAAATCTTAATACCTATATTCCTAATTATTCTGTTACCAGGAATATTATCTGCTGGAAGATACGCAGGTGATTTTATTTTGATTGGTAGTGGCGTAAGACCACTTGGAATGGGCGGTGCTTTTACAGCTGTGGCTAATAATGGGAGTGCGATTTATTGGAATTCCTCCGGTCTTGCACAAATCAGAGACATTGAGATAGAAGTAATGCGTGCCTTTTTGTATAAAAATCTTGCCACTTATGACTTTTTCTCTTTTTGCATTCCCTTGCCTGCAAACACTACAATAGGTATCAGCTTTACTCAATTATCTATAGATGATATCCCTTTTTATTCTGAGGAATGGCTTGTAGGAACAAATGTGTATATTAGATCCAGAGATGTTGATTTACATCTTACAGGTGAGCCAGATGGGTTTTTCAGTAGTAATGACCAACTTTTTGAATTTGCGTTTGCTAAAAATTTCTCACAAGTTATAAATTTAGGTTGGTTGCTTTTTGACCTTCCCGTAGAGTATTATATTGGCGGAACATTCAAATACATTAAAAAAGACCTTTATAAATTTC
Source organism: Candidatus Cloacimonadota bacterium (assembly GCA_014384665.1). GTDB lineage: Bacteria > Cloacimonadota > Cloacimonadia > JGIOTU-2 > JGIOTU-2 > JACNFI01. Next base: position 8,328 of record JACNFI010000288.1, on the reverse strand, counting down.
TTGGTTCCGGAATGGGAGGGGACATTTCATTTATGGTCAAGACTGATTTTGCATTAATTACAGATATTGATTGGCTTGGAGAGATTAAATTTGCTCTAAATCTTCAAGATATTGGAGGTACAAAAATAACATGGGACACCAGGTCTAAACATACTGATGAGATAATAACTAATCCAAAATATGGATTGGCTCTCATCCAACCTCTTAATTTTATCAAATCAGAAATCAACTTGGCATTTGATTGGAATACTATGTATGAATACAACCGTCATATAGGTGTAGAATTAATATATAAAGATCTACTTTCATTTCGTTCTGGTCTTTTTAATGAACATTTTACAGCAGGTATGGGGATTAGATATAAAAAATTTTTGATAAACTATGCCTTTATTACAAATGATGATTTAGGTGGCTCACATAGGGTTGGAGTTACGGCAAATTTTTAGAAACCATTATCATTTTAAGAGTAAAAATAATCATTACACATTCTTTGCAGATAAGTGATTGTTGTTTACTAATAATAGGACTAAAAAAAAGGCGATTCGCTTGTTAGCATAATCGCCCTAAATCAAACAAATAACAAAGCAAATTTATTTATCTTATTAACATCAACTTATTTACCTTTAATTTATTGTTTATAACCACCTTATAAAGGTAGATTCCTGAGCCTACTTTTTTACCATTATAATCAGTTCCGTCCCATAATAGTTTTTTAGGACCTTTATTAAATTCTTTATTGTTAGCGATTATAGCGATTTTTTGTCCTCGTATATTATAAATCTCTAAGGATACTTTTGCAGGTTCAGAAAGGAAGAATGAGAAATTTATGTATTCTTTAAAAGGATTTGGATAAATTTTAGATAAATAAAACTCTGTATCATCACTGAACCTCAGACAAAAGGGAAATCGGGGTAAGGTTGTCACAAGGAGAGATACATTATCAATTGCCCACCCTTGTGACCATGTTCCGTTGTCATTATAATGAAATGCTACATAGAAAGAATCAATATATGAAAATGAAATATGGGATGTAAGATTAATTACATTTCTGATTGCATCTATACCCCATGCATTGTATTCATCTGTAATCTCTATCTTGTCACTAAATATATTCCCACTTCCTAAAGAGATGTATGCTGAACCATTAAAATCAGTTTCTATGTAACTATTAAACATTAAAAAGACCTTATCAGAATCAGTTAAGCCAGTAACCGGTGGCATAACAAGATAGCAATTTGTAGTATCATACTGACCTAATTTATCATCATTAATCCATGCATATTTGCCATCTCCATCAGGTATATCAAACCATTGACTGCTACCATCATCACTTACTTGCCATTCAGCTTCTGCACTACCTAAATTATCTATTGTCCATAGTGGGTCTAAAGCATCTTCTTCAAAATTCTCTATTTCTTTCAAGCTATCTATGCATATTTTGTAATAATGTAAACCTAACACAATATTGTTAAGCGTATTTTTCACATCATCGCCACCACGAGTGCCATATAAGTCAAAGGGCCAGAAAGTGAAATCTAAAATTTCCGGTTGAGTATCCACATATTCATAAACAGTTGTTCCTTTATATATTGTTGCAATAGGAATTGTATATTTTGTTCCAGTATATACATAAATTCCTCCATAGTTTAGGGAATCTGTAACAGGCTCAACCCATTGAAAGGTTACAGAACTATCTGTATATGAAGATATTTTCAGACTATCTATATTAACAACATTAGATTCAGGGGTTGCGTTACCAATCCTTGATTTATCTGAAATTACATTATTATCATAGGTCAAAGTTGCATAGTAATAATAAGTAGAATCAGTTGATACAGCATAATCCGTAAATATACCTGACCCCAAATTAAATGTTAGTGAATCAGTTAAGAATCTGAATGTTGTATCCTCTTCAGAAGTAGAGCGATAAATCTTTATTGAGTCAGATATAGAGCATGTTTCACCAGGAGCCCATTTAGACACTTCAATATCTATGGAATATAGTTCAGCAGTAACACTAATATCAGGTGCGGTTAATATGTTAAATGATGTATCTTGCACACTTTCATTTCCAGAAAAATCCATTGAGCTGACAGTTAAATTGTATATTTCAGTTTCTAATTGAATCTCATCTTCTTCTACAGGACTAGGGTCTTTAGTAATATATAAATAGTAATCATCTTTGTCTTTATTATAGGGAACTTTTACAAGGATTGAATCATTATCATATATGTAATAATATTCTATATCATAGCAAAAATATGGATTTTTCCATTCCAGGGTAATCGTACCTGATGTCCAATTAGTACTGTAAGATAGAAATCCGGGTGGCTTCGGCTTAGAATCATCATATACATATCCAGTATCAAGATTTGAATAATTTGTGCTTGGAATTATATTATCATAAATTGCTCTAATTTTATAGATATAAACTGTATCCATACAAACATCAGTATCTACAAATTCAGTTACTGTATCAGGTATTATGGTTTCTGGAGCTGGAATCTGATGGAATCTATCCTTATGATACATTCTTCTATACAGTTTATATCCTGTTAATACAGAACCTCGTGAACTTTTATTTAGAGGTGCACGAGAAGTAAATTGAGTTTCTGGATGCTTAATTGGAACAACAAAAAACTCAGTAATATCTCGTGTTTGCCCTCCAATAGTCACATCATCCAGACAAACCATTTCACCATTGCCACCTAAATATCTGAATGCAATTTTTATTGTTTCTCCCACAAATTGATTTAATAAAATAATATATTTTTTCCACTCCCAGAGGTTTTCTTCACGGTCAGTTCCATCACAAACAATAAGTGTATCATTCCAGGAGTTACCATCATCATTTGAAAGTAAAACATATACCGGGGAATTGATACCATACATTTTAGAAGTGCCTAACCAGAAGGAAAGCTCATCATCTAACTTTATTGTATCTGGGTACTCTGGAGAAATCAACCATTCGTCTTGATTTGGTGGGTCATAATCATACTTTTCAAACTTTATATCATCCCAATATGTTTTTATAGTATCACCTTTATTAGAAGGGAAAAGTCTAAGTTCTATTGAGCTACAAGAAGATGTATGAATATCAAACTCATAATCTCTCCATTCAAAATTGTGAAGGGTATCGTTCTCAAAAAGAAATTTATCGTTTGTATTATCATATACTTTTATTGAATATCTTGAATCTGGATTCAGGGAATCTTGTTTACTTATAAAACTTAACTTATATTTAGCATATTTTGATGCCGAGAAATCTTGATAGATATATTTTGATTGGGAATAGCAGCTTATTGCCATAATACCACTAGAAACCAAGTGTTCTTCAAAATTTACCTCATGCCATTGGGTTTTTATAATATCACCCGAATCAGAAGGAAAAAGTCTAATACTAATTGAATTACATAATGGAATATTGACATAAAACTCAAAATTTTGCCAGGCAAAATTGCTCATTTCTAGTTTTTCTAAAGAAGTATGATTAGTACTATCATATATTTCTATTGAATATTTTGAAAAAGGATTAATAGAATCTTGTTTACTTCTAAAGCTTAACTTATATTTGGAATTTTCTAAAACTGAAAAAGTCTGGGAAATATTATTTAATGAATCCCCACTTATTGCTAGAATACCTTCAGAAATCAAACTTGTATCAATAACTAAACTAGTATCTGACCTTAGCCAGTAATCAGGAATTCCAGCAGTCCAGTCATCAAAAGAACCATTCCTAACTATAGAATTCCCAAGAGTATCTATCACTAAGCCTGTTTTGGGTGTCCAAAAATCAGGAATTCCAGCAGTCCAGTAATCAAAAAAACCATTTCTAACTAAAGAATTCCCAAGAGTATCTATCACCAAGCCTGTTTGGGGTGTCCAAAAATCAGGTATTCCTGCAGACCAGTTGTCAAAAAAACCATTTTTGATTCTTGTGCTATCAAACCCCAGAAATGTTCCATCTTTGTAAGTCCAGGGAACGCATGCAGAATAAGAACCTGAATGTGCATAATCAGTATTATCCATAATCTGCCATGTAGAATCAATATTTGTAGTATCGGCAGTCCAGCCCACGGGTGGCACAATGCCTGCCTCAAAACCTTCCCCAAATTCAGGAGGTGTGGGGGCTTCCCAATAAATTTGTATGGTATCTGGTATTCCTTTAGAGACAATGAGATTGGTTGGAGCAGGATAAATATCTCCATATAAATAAGAGATGCTTAGTAAACAAATAATTAATATTAATAAACTTTTTTTCATTTTAACTCCTTATTCTTGATAACTTATTCCCACCTCATCAAAAACTTTATGTATAAATTGCTTAGCATTATCTAAATGAATATAATATAAAGGAAATCCTAAAATATAAGCTGTTCCTGTTTCCCCCTCTTCTTTAGTGTATTTACTGGCAACTACACCGTTATAATTATCTGCATATAGACTATCTACAACGACAGCAGAAAAGATGGGAGTAGCCATATTTTGCAAACTAAAGAAAGAAACATAACCTATCCCACCACAATATGAAACAGTTGAACCCTTCTTAAAATATTCTGGATAATCATAGCTAAAAGAATATAGCCATATATATACATTATCCCAATATGTTCTATAACCGGCTATTTCTGGAGTATATAACCTTATCTGCACCGAGTCAGCTAAAACGGGTATTTCAATTAAGTGTATTCTATTTACCCATCCGCTAGTATTATTTTCAATAAATTGTTCAATAAGAGTACTATCAGACAAGTTCCATACCTCCAGTTTATATTGATTTCCTCCTTGTTCTTGCTTGGACTTATATCCAAGTTTAAATTCACGGTTATGAAAGTGGGTAAGGGTTGAACAATTTTGGTAATAATAACTTTGTCCTAGAGTATCATATATAACCAATTGTTTTTCCTGTGATTCTAAGGTATCAATAATTGGGAAAAAAGTATTTGACTTTGTCCAGTATTCCGGTTCACCGTTAACCCAATCATTAAAAGGACGGTTTTTACTAATTAACATACTAGAAGTAGTATAAAGTTTAAGCAGATTTTGTTTAATATGTAGTTCATTATAATCCTCTTCAATGGGTTTTGCTGCGCAGAAATAGGTTTGGGGTTCTTCAGGCATAGACTTATTCATTACATCATTATCTTCAGTAAATCCACAATATTCATAGAGAAATGGTACATTTTCATTTGTATCTTCTCTAAGAGAATTACATCCAGTAAATAGGAGATTTCCTCCTGTATTCATATATATTTTTAGTAAGTTATAATGATTTCTTAATTTACAATTATTATAATAGCTTGCACTAATTTTATTATAATGCCATATTATTAGTTTATAATTAATAATGTCTGACAGGGCAAAAGATGGAGCTTTTCTATGACCAGCACCTGTTTGGTTTTTTAGGCTAATGGTTGTAAAGTTATCATCTTCAAGGTCAAAAACTATTACTGAATTCACACCATCAGTTAATTTATTGAAGAAAACATCAACTGAATCTTCTGGAGAAAATGTATCATCAACAGTTTCATCAATTAATAAAATATTATTTTTGTCTCCCATTTCAAAAAGTATAAATACTAATTCTATCGGATTGGGGTCAGCAGCACCTTGCGAATCAACTGCTCTTACCCTAAATATATGCTTTCCAGGTGAAAGATTAATACTGCTTGGTGCATTATATAATTTACATACCTGATCTTCATAAATTGGAATTCTAATCCAGTCCTCTCCAGTTGCTGCATCAGTAATCTTTGCACCAATTGGTGGTATACCCGTAACTCCTCCATCTAATTGAATCTCCATATATTCAACATCACAATAATATTGGATATAGGAAGGGGTTAAACTTGCATCATAAAAATATGTAAAACCTTTATAACCCCGACTGTGAGTTTCTGAATCGTATATATATTCTCCCAAATATTCCCATTTCAAATGAATTTCAATATCATCAGACCAAACTGCTGTTAGTGTATCATCTTTATTATAGTAGAATTGGGTAGAATAATGATACTTACCACCAACAATTTTCTTTGGAATATCTTTATCAACAGAGAGATATGTTAAATAATGATATTCACCAAGGACGAAAATTTCTGGGAGTATATCTAACTCTTTAGATAATGGATTGTCAGCAAATGGTGCTGTCATAGGTGTAAAATAATCTCTCACAAAGAAAGTCATTTTAGCATAATCAGGGTCTTCAATGCCAGCTTTATCTACTGCCTTGACCTGTATCTGGGTTAGTTCATTAATATCATTCGCGTCTAAATGTAAAAAAACTTCATCAGTTTTTGTAGAATCCCTGGAGGAAAACCAATCTGTAGAATCTAATATTTCATTGCCAATTGAGAATTCATATCCAGGATGGCCTTTCCCGAGAGTATCTTCACGTGCACCAACTCGTTCTACATTAACAATACGGTATTTATAATAAGCAGCTTCAGAACCATATCCAAAGGGGTCATTATCATTTACATAAAATTTAAACTTTATTGCTGTGCCCACTCTACAAGAATCAATATTTCCCTGAGAAGTTGAAATAAATGTTTCAGGAATCTCTGAATAAGTAACGAAATATCTCGTTGCAATTTCAGATTCTTCATTATAATTATCCTTACATTTTACATCAAATTTTCCAAAATTTTTTCTAAAATCTGATGTATCAGTAGAAGGAAAATAGATAGTTGCTTGTGCAAATCGCTCATCAGGGGGTGTCCATATACCGAACTTTCCATTTGGTTGCTCATGTAAAACCCAACCATAGTTATCAGATGTAGTTTCAATTGTAGTATCAATTCTAATTCCATAAGCTTTATCATATACCCAATTATTTGCTGTGGAATCCCATGTTCCTATGCGATAGGCATAACCTTCTACAGTGCCATCAGCATCCCATGCATCCCAGTAGATTTTCTGACAGAAAATAGAGTCATACAGATTAGGGTCAGTTATTAATCCTCCAATGTCGTGATACATAGCTGTATCATTCTCCACAGTATCGGGTCTAGCAATGCCACTATATTCTGATATTACAATCTGCGGTTCACTATTTGGATTTAAAGTTCCTTTTCGACCACAATTTATAATTGTGAATATAATTGAAATTAATAAGATAACAATAACTATTAAAGATTTTTTTCTAAACATAATATAACCTCCAAATTTTGGACAACTTTTTAATATAAAAAATAATTAGTCAATAAAAATTTTTATTTTAAGCAATTAAATAATCTATTTTATGGAGAAAAATGTAGCTGCTTTTATTACATTTGATAAAAGAGTAGTAGTAGTAATTGAACCAATTCCACCAGGAACAGGAGTAATTGCCTTGACTTTTTCACGAACATTTTCGTAATCAACATCACCAACAAACTTATATCTTTCACAATTCTCATCAAATATTTTATTAATTCCCACATCAATAATAATTGCATCACTATTGACCATTTTTTCTGATACAAACTCAGGTTTTCCAATAGCAGCAATTAAAATATCAGCTGATTTTGTTATTTCTTTTAATTCATTTGTATGAGAATGGCAGACAGTTACTGTTGCATTACCATACATCTTTTTTTGCAATAACAAATTTGCTAATGGTTTACCAACAATATTACTTCTACCTAAAATTACAACTTTTGCCCCATCGGTTTTAATCTCATAAAATTTAATAAGTTCTAATACTGCTAATGGTGTACAAGGAATGAAACTATCTTTACCAAGTAATAATTTTCCAGCATTAAAAGGATGTAAACCATCAACATCCTTATTCGGGTTAATTGACATAATCACTTTATCTGCTCTTATATGAATTGGTAAAGGTAGTTGTAATAAAATCCCATGAACATCTTTATCCAGATTTGCCTTTTCAATTTGTGTAATAAGTTCCTCTTCAATAACATCTTCACTTAAATTAATTAGATTAACTATAATATCTGCTTTCTTACTTTTCTTTATTATATTTTGAGAATAATACTCTGATGCTGGCTCTTTTCCCACCATAAATATATTCAGTGAAGGGAGAACATTCCGGTTTTTCAAGTTTGTAACTTCTAATTTCAGACGATTTAGTATTTTTTGAGCAACTTTCTTTCCACTTAAGATATTTTCCATATCAAGATTAATTTTCTCTTGAAAATAGATTAACCACAAAGGACATTCACCCCGTTAGATATTCGCTCTGTTAAATGTTTCTATACCATATCATAAGAATATCTTACTGGATAAACCTCATTAGATATTACTACATAAATTATCTAACGGGGCAAGAAGCAGGCACAAAGGACACAAAGAAAAGAATATAACAACATTAATCAACTGAAATAG
>JACNFI010000287.1 GCA_014384665.1 Candidatus Cloacimonadota bacterium | reverse complement strand
TGCCAGTTGTGTTTCATAGGAAAGTTTTTCCATTTGCATCCTTAACTGATTTTTGCTCTTGATATATTTCTTCGAGTTCATGATTATTTGAAATTGATTCTGCGAGGGCTTCCGTTAATTATTTATTCATAATGCTTTATCATAATTTACCTTCTTCGATTTGAGAAATTAAGTGCCAATAATAAAATGCCTCTGGCATGGAATTTTTCAAACGATTTAAAATTTTATACTTCCCTTTAATTTCTATATCTTTTAATTTCGATATTTTTCCAGGAGTATATTTAAATTTTTTGAAATCGATTTTCGAATCGTACAATATTGCATTTGCTAAAAAAGCTGTTTTTGCTGCTGGTATTTTTGCTGTATCTAATGAAAACGACTCGATTAAAAGAAAATTAATCAAATTCCTGCAGCCAGCCCTGAGCATTTCTAATTGATTATTTGAGATACTTCCCTTTAAGCCGGACTGACAAATCAAGAATGAAGTTTCTATCGAATCATTTAAAGTTTCTTTAATATCAAAGTCAGCGTCTCTTATTTCACATTCAAAGGAATGAATTTTTTCATATGATTCATTAATTTCTTGCAAATTATCAGCAAATTCAAATAAATTTGAAACATCGTATAATTGCTTAATAATACCTGTTTTTCGTGCAGCACTTTTTTCGTCAAAAGGAATCCCAATTGTCTTTGGAGCAAAGGCTGTTAATTTGTCAGCTAAAATAGAATTAATACATGGTAGTTTAACTTTAATATCTATAGATGTTTCAAAGAAAGGAGTTGTTAATTTTGTCAACTGAATTTTATGATATTTATGTTCTTTTAGAATAATATCCAATAAGATATACTGGTTCTGAACTTTAAATACTGAATCATAATAGAACTTAAAATGTTTTATACAAGGTTTATCATTATCACGTATATCAGCTTCAATTCGTGTGAATCTGGTATCCATAATAACTGCATCTAATTTTGAAATATCGATCTCACCAACAATATCAATATCAATAGATAATCTTTTTGGTTCGGGTAAAAGCAGCAATAGACTTGTTCCACCTTTAAAGACAAAATCCATTCCGGATTTGACGATAAGGGAAAGCAGTTCAAAAGCATAGATTGTTTTTTCTACATATTCCGAATTCGCTTTCTTATAAATATTCCGAAAATTCTGTATGTAATCTTTCTCGAAACAAATTTCTTTTATCATTTTTTATCTTTAGCCGCCAGTCCTCTCTGCGCAATATTTGTTTAATATTGCGTAAAGTGGACAATTCTTAGATAATTTTCTACGCCTTATATAATAAGTAATTAAGTCAATATGAATTAGATTATATGCTGCTATATTTTCAAATATTCTTTCATATTCCCATTCATCCATAAAATGTAAAATATCCTTTTCAATATATATATCAACCAACATTTTTTCTATTGTTGAATGATTATTTTCTTTTGGTTCTAAGGATATTGAAGGACGAAGAATGGAGGTGTCCCTTTCCACATTAAATATATTTTCTGCTTCCTTTCTTGATGGATTTAATATTACTTTTTTACCTTTAATAATCAGTTTCTCATAAATCGTTTGCAGGTAATCTTTGTCTGCATAGATAAACGTGAAAAACCGGGTGGGAATATGGTGAAAATATGGAAGTAGCTGTTCTGTACTCCAGATATTGAACTCAAGCAGAGGAAATTCTCGCTTCAATAAGTTAATAATATTTCTAATTGGTTCTATATCTAACTTAAAAACATCAGGTAAAAATGAATACCAACCTCTACCGGCGGAAAATATAATATTATCCTTTTTAAACCTGGAAAGATTTTTCTTTAAAGTTTCAGGATTATAATCCGGAAATTGTTTGAACAAATCCTCTTTCAGTTTTTTAAAGCTGAAATATTTCTTCCCTGAATTCTTATATTCTTCGATCAAATTTTGTAATATTTCCTTTTTCAATTTGAACCGCTACTCCTTTTTCTATATTTTAATGCCTTCTTTTCTAAAGGGGATTGCCATTCTCCAGATAGAGTAAATGATTCATTCACGAGCATGCTTAACAATTCAAAAACTTGAAAATATATTGAAAGTGGCAAAGCTCGCGAACAAAAGATGCTCAGAGCATCGTAGGAAAACAGCTCTTTATTACCTTTAAAATATAATGATTCCATCCTGACACCAATTATGAGTTTATTCCTCTTTCTAATTATTTATGTCAATTTTAATAGAACATACAACTTTATATCAATTCAGAGCATAATACAAATAGCGTTTACTCTTACTTCTTTTTCTTTCTACCCGTCTGAAATCCAGCAGCAGTTCCGATCAAAGCTCCGATCACTACTGGACTGGCAAATGCCTCCTGCAAGTCAGGTCCCAGAAATATTCTGCTGATGATGAACCCCGCAACAAGCCCTGCCAGCAGACCGATCAAAACATTTAAAGCTCTTTTCATTCTTACCCCTTTTGAATATTTAATAATTTTCTTACTTCATCCGCTGCTTTGTAAAATTTCTTCGGTAGCTTGATGCGCCAATCCTTCATGCCATCGAGAAGAATAATTTCAACTCTTTTTGCCGAGCACAATTTTACAAAACCATTATATTCAATCTGGCTTGTGTAACGCACATAGCTGTTATTATCCTCAGAAACAAGAGATTCAACCATAGACGGTGCAACTGCAATTGTATCGTTAAGAATGAAATAGAGCATGGGGTCATCATTAAAAGGAGTGTTTTTTTCAAGAGTATAACTAAATGTAACCGGATCATTGGGTTGAGCTTTTCTGTGAATTCTAATCGCGAAATCTATACCTAAACTAAGATCTTCATCTTTCCACTCGATCGTGCGAACAAAGTACTGATTTGTATTTTCTGAGAGAAAGAAAACCTCGATGTATTTTCCAGTTGTTACGCCAGGTATCAAGTTTGCTCTGGATGCACAGCTACTAAGCGCAATAATATAAATGTTGCAGAAAATGATTATTAGAAATTCTAGAAACTTACTTTTCATTAAATGGATTTGTAAAATATACTTATTTAGAGTCAAGAAATTAATAGAGGTATTATATACTAATTTCTTCGTTAAATCTCTTTACAGTGTAAATGTTTTGTTGCGAATCATAATAATGCG
>JACNFI010000286.1 GCA_014384665.1 Candidatus Cloacimonadota bacterium | reverse complement strand
TTACTTATTACTGCGAGTGCATTTGCATTCGATCCAGGCGAAAAACTTATCTGGGGTGCAGTTGACTTTAGCTCAATCAAAATGGACAAAGACTGTGATCCCTATTCAGTGTTTAATTTAGATACAATGGTAGGTTATTTCTTAATGAAAGATATTTCATTAGATGTTGTATTAAGTTGGTATAACTATCATTATAAGTCAGATGACAAAAGTTCATACACTTACAATTTGAGTGATATTTATATCGGACTTGGTGGATCTTTCTTTATCAAGAATTTCTATGTCGGAGCTCACTTTTTGTATGAATTAATGGGTGAGAAGGATACATACAAATCTGATGACACATCAAATGCAAATGCAATGTTTCTTGAGTTTGATGGAGGTTATTTAGTGCCACTTATTGAGAATGTGTTTATTGATATTGGTGCTAACTATATGATGGGTATAGGTGAATATGGCGGTGATGCAGAAGGAGATAACACATACTCAGAATTCAGTGTTGGTGCGGGTATTGTAGTTAATCTACCTTAATACAAACAAATATTTAAAAGGGACGATCGCAGGATCGTCCCTTTTCTGAAAAAAATAATGAAATAAATTTTACGAAGGAGGACAAATGAAGAAGATAATACTTTTTGTAATTTTACTATCAGTTTGCTACAATGCCTTCGCTACAGAAGGAAGAGTAAATGGTATGGGTGTAAACCCGATTTTCTATAATGACGATTACTTAATTAACATTTTCCCGCAATATCTTACCCAGTACATGAATAATGCGTATATCGATGCGTATTATTATTCATATTATGACAAGACCGATATGTCACAATATTCAGGCGGTTTGAATTTCAGACTTCTTGGGAGTAATTTTGGTATATACATTAATAAGGATTTCCCCGTTCAATTTGAATATCAATATGCAAAATTGGAGAAGGCGATAAACATATATATAGCAAAGGAAGGTTTTGGGCTTGGTTTTGATATGGCGATGGATCATTATAACTCGAATTTCGAACCTCCGGGAGAGTCTTTAGTAGAAACCACATTTGGTGTAGGAGGAAAAATGGGGTATGATATGTCGGGTTTTGATGTGAGCGTTCAAATGCATTTTGCAACCGGAATATCTACCCATGAAAATATCGTAGAGGTGAAAGATAATGTACTTATTGTCAGAGGTGCAGTCCGAAAAAAGGTACTGGAAACCTATAAATCTGTTTTGTATCCCGCAGTTACACTAGAAATGAAAACTATGGATGAAACCATCTGCTACCCGGTAAAAACTCTTGAGGAGGAAAAGACTACTCTGAATGCACTGTGCATCGATCCGGGCATCGGTTTGAACCACTGGCTAACTAAAGAAGTGCTTATTATCGCAGCAGTAAGTTGTGGAATCTTTACCGTGAAATATACGGATTCTGAAACTTTTACCGAAACGATCCATTCTTCTGATGGTAACTGTACAAGGATAACTTTACCGAAATTGGAACTTGGACTGGAGGCGCATCTTGCAAAATGGCTGACTGTAAGGGCTGGTGTTCGTAAAAGTTACTATTATTACTCAACAAAATATGACGCCATGAGCAAGGATGATGATTTAAAACTTTCATATTGCGATTCTTACTTCGCATACAATTTTGGTGTTGGATTAGAATTTGGAAAATTTGTTATTGATTGGGAGATCTGTGATGATCTGCTTTGGAATGCGCCATATATAGTAACCGGCAATGACAGTGATTTCGCAGGTTCATTATCAATGAAATTTTGTTTCGATTAATTGTATGATTGAAGAACATTATGTTACTAGCAAAAGAAATTTACACTATAATTGAAAGGAGCACACATGAAAAAACCCTTTATCATCCTTGCAGCGATTATTCTGCTCATTCCATTAGAAAGCATTGCTTTGGACGGCTCGATCTGGTATAAATTTCCTATTCCAGAGTATTCGTATTCACAAGCGTATATTACAATTCCAGATTTTCTTAACTGGAAAATTCACGGAGATGATAATGATATATATATAAGAAGTGGTATATCTTATAGCTTTTTCTTACAAAATCATAAAATAACAGTAAACAATTACGGAAATGTTCGTGCTTATGTGAATAAATATGAACATCACTATGGATCAGATGTTTACAAGAAAGATGAGAGAACAATAGCTTATTATAATAATTTCACTGGAGCTATATATTTTGGAAAATTTAATGTTTGGAGTGAAGGATTACTCCGAATGTATGCTCAAAAAGGACGTGAATGTCGAACCGATCTTGAGTTAGAGGTTGGAGGGGGTATAGGTAGAATTGTGAAATGTACTGCTGTTGTACAGGCGATCCGTCTAATCAAAGAACTCAAAATCAAAGAAGATGAAGAACTCATATTACAAATAGCTGATTTATATGCTAAGAAATCCACATTTAGTAGAAATTATCCGGATACATGGGAGGAGATTTTTTATCAGAAGATTGCAGAAATGGTCGGTCTGCCAGATCAAGCATTGAAGGTTAAAAGAATTCTTACGAACGGCATATATGAAACAGTTTCCCGTTCAAGCGGATGGGAAGTTAAATTCGGTTATGGAAATAACTTTTTTACAGGAATTGATCCGCATTCTAAGGGTTTTGTCGTTCTTAATGCGGAGTATCATATACCATGGGGTTTAACTAAACAGGTTACATTTCAAACGGAATATATGAGAGACCTCGATGTCGATAGTTCCCTGTTAGGAGCAGGAGCATTTTTCGAAATAGAACATTCTTATACATGGGCATCACATATGCAGATATCAGGTGACAAAATATTTAATTCTTTAAATATTGATAAAAATATGAATTACTGTATTTCTGTTGGTACAGAAAAAAATATATTTAATAAGCTTGTTGCCGGCTTATCGGTTGAATATACTAAAATATCTCAATCTCTTGATCCTTATTTTAAATTGTTACTTGATCTAAAGTACTATCTCTTGTAGCAAGAATAGATAAAGGGACGATCACTTTAAATCGTCCCTTTTTTGTTGTACCTAACTTACAATAATTCAGTTACATTATTTTTTCGATCAGATCAACAACGCGGTTGGAGTAACCCCATTCATTATCATACCATGAAATAACTTTTATGAAGTTCC